>DATLAK010000174.1 GCA_035527535.1 Armatimonadota bacterium | reverse complement strand
ATGCGCCGCGCGCTGCAAGCGGCGGCGCTGCTCGCCTGGATTTTCTCGCTCATGGGCAAAAACGCCCTTCGTCGAAAAACAGACGTGCTCGCACGCTTGCGCCATCCGTTGCTTCAAGAAATGGCCGGAGTATAGGCTAGTCCGCGTCAGCGGATCCGGCTGGCGGCAGGCGCATCGGCTGCAGCACCGGCGCCGGTCGCGCGAGAGCGCGTTCCATGGGCACGCGGTGGTGCTTGATCCAGAGATCGTCTGCGCTCGCGATGTCGTTCTCGATCATCACCGTGTGCAGTTGCCCGCGAATGCTGGGCGCTCGACCCGCGTCGAGATCCCAGATGTCGAAGCCCTCAAGCTCCTGGTAGTTGGGGGACCCGAAGCTGTAGCGAATGTAGATGCGCCCCACCTTGACCCCGGAGCGCGCATCGAAAACGAGGATTCCTCCGCTGGATGAACCCGTATCGGATACCAGGTACACCAGGCCGCTCACCGCCGAGAACGCACCCCCTTGCACGTGGTTGACGGAGGTGCGCTGCCCGAACTCATCCAGCAGGTCGAAGCGGCGCGACGCCCCGAGGAGGAGCCGGCCCTCGCGGAACTCGAAGGCATACCCGTGGAGCTGAGAGACGTCATAGAAGTCCGAACTGTACAGCCTGTGGTCGAACGGGTTCACGGCACACCACGGGGCGTGCTTGCCTTGTGTCGACTCGATCTCCGTGTCGGTGACGTAGGACAGCGTCGAGGTGTCGAAGACGACGATTCGGGGGAAGCGCCGCTCGCCTGACTGCTCCAGCGGCACCAAGAGGTGATTCCCCTGGCAGTCGGGATCCCCGAAGTGGTCATAGCCCAGGTCGCGAAGATGGCGAGGCAGGGCGGCGGTCACGATGCCCCTCGCAGGGTCAGCGCGAGGGGCGTCCCGGTTCAGATCCTCGGTGACGGGGAACTTCCAGATGCGCGCCATCTGCGTGACAAACCAGTTGCCTGCGTCATGCGCGAGTCCCTGGCAGTCACTGCTCCAGCCAGGCTCCCGATTGCGCGGGTAGTCGCCGAGGAAGTCATAGGTGAAGGGCGGGCCCGTCACCGCAATCGTCTTCAAGGTTCCGTACGCCGGCCCGCGGCCACTGAAGTTGTGGATGCTTGCCGTCCACGTCCTGCCGCGACTCACATCCTCGGCCGTGACCGTGTACTCCAGCTTGAGGACGCTGCCGCCATCTTTGCGGGCATAGGCGCCCGTTCTTCCGGGCCCGTTCAGGATCAGCGCGAGTCGCCCCGGCCCGGTGGTCCAGTTCGCGGCCAGGCGGATCGTTGCGGGCGCCGTCACCTCGAGCTCCAGACTCGCTTGGCTGTCCAGCGCGGCCGTCAGGGTGAACGGCCGCTGTGTGAGCGAGGCTGTCGCCTCAGCCGGCGTGGTGCACCACCAGCCAAGACAGAGCACAGCCAGCAGCGAAGCACAATGGGCGAGAAGAGCGTTGACGCGGGGATTGCAGCGCAGCGGTGGGAAGCATGCTCCCGTCATGGCGTATTCCTTCACGGTCCTGGCCGGCGTCGCCGCCACTAACCCTTCGCGATTCAGATTGCGCATCGCCGTGATTCGTCCCGCCGCGTCGTAGTCCTTCTCGGCCAACGCGCCGTTGCCGTCGGTCGTCGAGAGTGCAGCGGGTAGTGACACATTCAATATCAACCGACTTCGCCGCTGTCCGCCGAGAGGCGGTCTAACGTCGTCTTGAGCAATCGGCGCGCCTGGGCGGCATCGCACTTGCCGACCACCAGCGCCAGGTAGCGCCCGGCGCGCACGGCGCGTACCGGCCGTTCTTCGCGGCCGAGGCCCAGAAAGCGTTCGTCCCCCAGTCCCGCCAGGGCCGCCTCCTCAGCGCGCCCGTCGTAGGTCTCTTTCAATCGCTCCCACAGCTTGCGCGCCGCCGCCTCATCGCCCGCGCGCACCAGCGCCAGGGTGCATCGGCTTTCCCCGGCCCCGTAGTCCGCCAGCATGGCGTTGGCCAGGAAGCCGTGCCCCAGCACATTGCGCGCGACGTACTGCGGCGCCGCGGTCCGCCCCTGCGCCGGCAGCGCCGCGGTCCACGCCGGAAGCTGCGAGGAGCCGGTCAGTCCACCCGCGAGGTCGCGCGCGAAGTCAACCACCGTCGCGATCGGCGGCCGCCCGGCGCCGGTGGCGGTCACGCGCACGAAATACCGCGATTTCCAGAAGAACACGGCCTCGTTCGCGATGATGACCCCCTGCGCGCCGACCTCGACCGGGGGTGAATCGCTGCCCCGCAACTGGCTGAAGACGCCGAAAGCGTTGATCGGCGCCCCCTGGTCGAAGATCTCGGCCTCCACCGTGGCCGATCCCACCGGGTAGCGCGCCGTCACCAGCCCCTGCGCATCATACGACAGGAAGAGGTCGGCCTCGCCGTCAATCGCCTCGTACATGGTGTCGGGCAGGTAGGTGCGGGGCGCGGGTTTCCCGGCAGCGGAGGCCGGGGCTGCCTGCTCGAGGACGCGGGCCGCAGCCTGCAGTCCGGCCGGAGCGGAGGGGGTCGCGACGGAGGGCGGCGACGGCGCTGGGCGACGGGTGCAGCCCGTGACGGCCGCCGCGCACAGCGATGCAACCATTGCTGTGCTCACCAACCAGCGGCAGGTCACGGGTTGCTCCCTTCGCGCCCCCACTGGCGGTGCATTCCTCAGGCGCCTCGCCGCCCCCTGCAACCAGGGAGGGCATCGGCGCGACAGGAGTCCCGCACCGCGCCCGGAAATCTCCCCCAGAGACGGCGACAACCCGATGGAAGGCCGGTCGCCACGCCAGGAGAGAACGATGTCGAAAGAACCCACCACCGAGCACGATCGTGATGCCAGGCGCCTCACCCGGCGGGACTTCCTTGGCGTGTCGGCGGGAGCGGCGGGAGCGGCAGCGACGGGCGGGCTGGGGGCGCTGGTCACGGGATGCGCGTCCGCGGACCGGCGCGTCACCTCCCTTGCTCCACCACGGCAGGCCACACCGGTCGAACGTGCGAAAGCCCCCGTGGGACCGCTGCCGAAGCGCACGCTGGGGCGCACCGGACTCAAGATCACGGCCTTCAGCATGGGCGCCATCGGCGCCAACGTTGACGTGTTCAAGGCCGGCCTCGACCGCGGGGTCAACTTCATCCACTGCGCGCAGGGCTACGGCACCCTCGACCGCGTGGCGACCGCCATCGCCGGGCGGCGGCCGCGGCCGCTACTAGGGCTCAAGTACGAGCGCGCGGGCGCCGTGGACTGGGACCACCTCAACCGTTCCCTGGAAGCGTTGAAGGTGGATCACGTGGAGGTCCTGTTCTTCCCCCTCAATACGCCGGAGGCGGCGCGCGACCGTGCGCACCTGGAGTTCTTCAACCAGGTGAAGCGGCAGAAGAAGGCGCGCTTCATCGGCCTGACCTCCCACTCCAACGTGGCGCCGACGCTGCAGGCCGCGATCGCCGCCGGGTTCTGGGATGTGCTCATGCCGTCATACCCTCCGTCGCCCCAGGCGCGCGGCGCGCTGCGGCCGGTGCTGGAGCAGGCCGCGAAGAAGAAACTGGGTGTGGTGGCGATGAAGACCATCGGCGGCATCGCCCCCAATGCGCTGGCGGAGATGCGCACTGCGGCCGCCCAGGTGCTCGCCGACCGCACCGTGACCACGCTGTGCAAGGGGGTGCTGACGTTCGAGCTCCTGGACGCCTGCCTGGGGGCCGCGACCGCCAAGCCGACGCGCGCCGAGAGCACCGCCCTGCGCGAGCACCTGGTGGCCCGGCAAGGAGAGACGTGCTTCCTGTGCGGCGGCTGCCCGCCCTGCCCGCGCGGAGTCAACATCTTCGAGGTCGTGCGCGACCTCGACTACTATTATGCGCAGACGGGATGCCCGCAGTTCGCGCGCGCGCAGTACCGCGCCCTGCCGGCGGCGCAGCGCGGCGGCGCCTGTGACGACTGCGGGGAGTGCGCCGCGGCGTGCCCGCACGGGGTCAACATCGCCCGCCGTGTGCGCGCCGCTGAATTGGTACTGGCCTGAGGCCCCGCGCCGTGGGGTGGTAGGGGGCAGCCGGGCACCGATGGGAGGCGCCGGTTGCATGTTCTTCAGCCCCGTTGCGGTCAGGCCCAGGGTTGCGCTGCGTTGACGCTCGGGTGGCACTGTGGTATGATTACGGCGAGGCTCCGGGGAAAGGATGGTGCAGGCGATGAAGCTGATACCTGTCCGCGGCTACTCTGAGGCCGATTACCCGTGTCTCGCTGATTACGTCAGGCGACAGCGTAGAGGGCGGCTGATCTCGAGGCTGGCGCTCGCTGCCGGACTGGCCGCGCTGGCCGTGCAGTTGAGCGGCTGCACCATCTCGAGCTAGACCCGGCGGAAACGCAGCGGCTCGCCGATGGACGTCATCCTGCATCTCACGCAGGACTGCCAACTCGCCTGCGTCTACTGCTATGGCGGACGCAAGCGGGCCTGCGCCATGGCCTGGGACACGGCCCGGCGCGCAATTGATTTACTGTTCGATCACTCCAGCGCAGAGATGCCTTCCAAGCTCACCTTCTTTGGGGGCGAACCGCTCCTTGAGTTGCCGCTGCTGAAGCGGTGCGTTGACTACGCGAAGGCCAGGCGTGCAGATACGGGCCACCCGCTCCGACTCGAGGTGGCGACCAACGGCCTGGCGGCGGACGCAGCCACCATCGAGTACTGCCTGTCGCAGGAGATGGAGGTCACGCTGTCCTTCGACGGCGTAGCGGCGGCCCAGGATGCCACCCGCCGCTATGGCAACGGCGGCTCCAGCTTCGCGGACACGCAGGCCGCCATGCATCGGCTCCTGCCGCATTTCCCGGAGCTCGCGATCTGCGCGGTCGTAAGCCCGGAAAACGTGCAATACCTGCCGTTGAGCATTGACTTCTTCCTCGCCGCGGGGGTTCGGCGACTGATGCTGAATCCGAACTTCTTCGCGCGCTGGGGCGACAGCCAGCTCGACCTCTGGCGGCGCGGTTACGAGCACGCGGCTGGGCGCTTCATAGAGGAATATCGCTGCGGACGCGCGGTCAACGTGGGCTTCATCACGGCCAAGGTCGTCACCCATCTCAAGGGCGGCTACGATCTGTGCGACTGCTGCGATTTCGGACAGAAGGAGATCGCGGTCGCCCCCAGCGGAAACATCTACCCGTGTCAGCGCATGGTGGGCGAGGATGTGGGGGAGCTGGGGCTGATGGGGGACGTCTTCACCGGGATGAACCAAGCGGTGTGTGAGCAACTGGCCGATGCTCGGCAGGCCCGTAACCCGGAGTGCCTACAATGCGACCTGCGGCGCCGGTGCCGCAACTGGTGCTCATGCGTGAACCACCGCTTGACCGGCAGGTTCGACTGCACCGGCCCCCTCGTCTGCTTTCACGAGCGGATGGCGATCGCGATCGCGGATCGCACCGCCTCCCAGCTCTTCCGCGAGAACAACCCGACTTTCCTGCAGACCTTCTACCCTGAAACTCCCATCAGCCCGGAATGGCTGTGAGCGGCCTCCCTGGAGAAGGGGGAGCCGGGCCGGCTTCTCGCCCGCCCGCGCAAGCCCTCCACAGCTCTCGTCCCTGTGCCCAGCCTTATTACGCTTGCATCCCCCCACTCGCGCCGGCGGGCGCAGAGGCGTCTATCGGCACGAAGAGGCGGCAGGTCCAGCTCGCGTCATCCCACATCCCGCACGTGTGGAAGATGGTGTGCGCAATCAGGCGATGCCCGTACTCGTTAGGGTGGAAACCGGCGTTGAGCAGTCCGCCCACGATCGGCCCCAGCGCGCGCCACGCCGACCAGTGATCCACCAGCGCCACGCCCAGCTCTCTCGCCGCCGCGCGCGTGGCCTCGACGTACGCCGGCAGATGCGCCATCGCCGTGCGCAAGCCGTCCGCCGGCGCGCCGTAGTGGGCTTCCACCATGTGCTCGGCCTCCACCGGCAGCCCGGGAACGGCGGTCTGGACGACGAGATCCTCGATCCCCTGGCGGCGGCATTCCCCGATGACCGCGGCGTAGTCCTGGGCGAAGCGCGCGATTCCGTCCGGCCCGGCGCCGGCGTCATTGGTGCCGAACATGAGGAAGACCCGGTCGGGGCGAAAGCGGAGAATGCGCTCCTCGATGCGCGGCGCCAGCTTCGCCACGGTCCAACCCGCCACCGCGGTGTTGACGACGACGTCCTCGGTGCGCCCCAGCTCCCACAGTCGTTCGCGGAAAAGCCCGACATAGTCGCGCCAGCCGCGGGTGAACACGGCGCCTTGGGTGATGCTGTCGCCCGCGAAGAGCCAGGTCAGCGGGCGTTCAGATTGCCACAGGGGCCGCATCGGGTTCATCTCCTGCTCCGGCGCCCACGGCTACGGGCGGGCGTGGGCGCGCAGGCGGCGCTCGATCTCGCGGCGGGCGCGGTCGAAGACCGCCTTCATGCGGAGGTGCCGCTCCTCGTCGTAGCGCACCGACAAGGTGTCGAGGTAGGTCAGGCCGCCGTCAATCAGGGTCAGCATGTAGGCGGCGTCGACGGGGCTGAACATCTCCGCGCCGCCGACGGCGACATAGACCGGCGAGGTGTGCGCCCCCAGGTGCATGGGCCAGCAGTGGTGCACCCGCAGGCGGCTGCCGCAGCGGGCGGCGATCCACGAGCTGCGGGTGATCGGCACCGCGGCTTTGAGCGCCAGCCGCCGCGCGCCCTTGCCCTCCCGCGTGGCAGCCACGACGCGGCCGTTGACCACAATTTCCAGGGCGTGTATGGGCCACAGTGAGGTCGCCTCCGCAGCGACCTCGAGCGTGCCCCCACCCGCCGGCAGGCGCATCTCATCGCCGACCTCGCGTCCCTCGACTTGCATGGTGATGAGCGGGCCGGAGGTGG
>DATLAK010000173.1 GCA_035527535.1 Armatimonadota bacterium | reverse complement strand
ACGCCTTCCAGGGGTTGGGGCGCGAGGGGCTGGAGATCCTGGCGCAGGCGCGCGCGGAGACGGGGCTGCCCATCGTCACCGAAGCGCTCGATCCCCACGACCTGCCACTCGTCATGCACTATGCCGACATCATCCAGATCGGCGCGCGCAACATGCAAAACTTCCGGCTGCTGCAGCGCGTCGGCCAGTGCGGCAAGCCGGTGCTGCTCAAGCGCGGGCCCGGCAGCCGCGTGCGCGATCTGCTGATGGCGTGCGAATACATCATGCTCGAGGGCAACCGTCAGGTCATCCTGTGCGAGCGCGGCATCACCAGCTTCGAGGACGCGACCCGCTACACCACCGACATCAACGCCGTGCCCGTGCTCAAGCGCCTGTCTCACCTGCCGGTGATTCTCGATCCCAGCCACGCCACCGGCGACTGGCGCTATGTGACACCGCTCGCGCGGGCGGCGATCGCCGCCGGCGCCGACGGCATCATGGTCGAGGTGCACCCGCGCCCCCAGGACGCGCTCTCCGACGGCCCGCAGAGCCTGGAGCCGGAGAAGTTCGTTCGCTTGACGCGCGAGCTCGCCAAGGTCGCGCGCGCCGTCGGCAGGCGCATGCCCGCGACGCAGCGGCAATCGTGACCGAACGGATTCCGATTTGAACCGCCGAGCACGCAGAGGCGAATCCAGGCTGTGACTCTGCACAGATTCTCTGCGGGCTCAGCGTTCTCCGTGGTTAATCCGGTGCGATATGTCCGACTGCGCTTTCACCAGCGTCGCGCCTTACTACGACGCGCTGATGTCCAACGTCCCCTACGACATGTGGGCGGACTACATCGAGGAGATCTTCGAGCACCTGCGGGTGACGCCCCGGCGCATCCTCGACATCGCCACCGGCACGGGATCGGTGGCCATCTTGCTGGCGGAGCGCGGCTACCAGGTCACCGGCGTTGACCTCTCCGCGCCGATGCTGGAGCAGGCGCGGCGCAAGGCGCGGGAGCGCGTCCTCGACCTCCAGTTCCTCCAGCGCGACGCCGCCGAATTGAGCTTTCCGCCGGCGTCGTTTGATGCCGCCATCTGCCTCTACGACAGCTTCAACTACCTCCTGGAGCCCGCGCGGCTGCAGTCGGCATTCGACGGTGCGGCGACCGCGCTGGCTGCTGGCGGCCCGCTCATCTTCGACCTCAATACCGTCCGTTCGCTCGAGCAGGAGCTGTTCACCCAGCAAAGCCTGTCCCCCGAGCGCGAGGTGCGCTACAGCTGGCGCAGCCGCTGGGATGCGGCCGCGCGCCTCGCCCGCGTGGACATGGAGTTCTGGGCCGACGACGGCGTGCATTTCGAGGAAACCCATTACCAGCGCGGCTATACCGAGGCCGAAGTCACCGCGATGTTGGAGCGCGCCGGGTTCATCCTCGAAGGCGTATTCGAGGCCTATACCTTCCTGCCCGCGGGCCCGCGCACCGAGCGCGCGTTCTACGTCGCGGGGCGCCGGCAGTAGGGGCGACTCGCCGAGTCGCCCCTACTGCGAACGGGTCGCAGGGCCGCCCCTACGTTACCAGCATCGCGTCCCCGAAGCTGAGGAAGCGATAGCCCTCCCGCACCGCCTCGCGGTATGCCGCCAGCGTGTGCGCTCGCCCCGCGAAGGCGCAAACCAGCACCAGCAGCGTCGAGCGCGGCAGATGGAAGTTGGTCAACAGCACGTCCACCACTCGGAAGCCGTATCCGGGCATGATGAAGAGGTCGGTCTCGCCGTCGAAGGCCTGCAGCTCGCCACCGCGCGCCGCGGTCTCCAGGGCGCGCGCCGTAGTCGTACCTACCGCGACGCAGCGCCCGCCTCGCCCGCGCGCCTCGGCCACCGCCTCAATCGCGGCCGCCGGCACCGAGCACCACTCGGAGTGCATCTCGTGGCGCTCCACTTCCTGCTCGCGGATGGGGCGGAAGGTGCCCAGCCCGATGTGCAGCGTCACCCACGCCATGCCCGCCCCGCGCTGCTCCAATGCCCGCATCATCCGCGGCGTGAAGTGCAGCCCGGCGGTCGGCGCCGCGCTCGAACCCCGCCGTCGCGCGTATATCGTCTGGTAGTCGTCCGCGCGCTCCGGCGGGCGGTGGACGTAGGGCGGCAGCGGCACCTCGCCCGCCCGCTCCAGCGCCTGGTCGAGCTCCCCGGGGGACGAAAACGCGAGGCGACGCCTCCCGCCCGCCGCGCGCTCCATTGCTCCTGCGTAAAGCGCGAGCACCCGCGCCCGCAGCTCGTCGCCGAACCGCAGCTCATCGCCCACGCGCACCCGCCGTCCCGGCCGCACCAGGGCCTCCCATATTCCCGGCTCGAGCTCGCGCAGCAGCAGCGCCTCCACCGCCCCACCCGACGGCTCCCGTCGCCCCCGCAGTCGCGCCGGGATGACCCGCGTGTCGTTGAACACGGCGACGTCGTCGGCTCGCAGGTAGTCAGGCAGGTCCCGGAACCGGCGATGCTGGATCGCTCCCGTCCGGCGATCGAGAACCAGCAGCCGCGAATGGTCGCGCGGGCGCACGGGCGATTGGGCGATGAGCTCCGGGGGTAGATCGTACTCGAAGTCGGAGAGGCGCATCGCGTCAGCGCCGCCACGCGATCAGCGAAGAGATGATCGTCAGCACCGCGCTCAGCGCGACCGGCGTCCGGCCCCGGCGGTCAGGCCCGGGCACGGCGACGCTCCCGCTTGGTGCGGCGCGATCGCTCCGCCTCGATCTCGCTGTACAGGCAGCCGCAGTACGTCTGGCGGTAGAGCCCCAGCTCCTCGGCCAGCTCCCGCACCTGCGCGAACAGCGGCCGGAAATCCTCGAAGTGGAACTTCACGCCCGCGGCCTCCGCCGCCGTTGCTCCCGCCTCGCGGATGCGGTCCTGGTCCTGGTAGGGGCTGACCAGCAGGGTGGTGGTGAAGACCGCTATGCCCTCGTCGCGGGTCGCCAGCGCCGCCTCGAACATGCGCACCCGGTAGCACAGCCGGCAGCGCTCGTCCTCGCGGAAGGTCACGGCGCGAAAGAAGACCCGCGGTTCGTATTCCGGCGGCGGCAAGAGGGCGATGCCCAGCTGGGCGCACGCCCCACGGAATGCCTCCAGCCGGCGGGCGTGCTCGGCCTGCGGGTGGATGTTGGGGTTGTAGAAATACGCCGCCGGCTCGCGCCCGTCGGCGCGCAACTTGCGCGCCACCGGCAGCAAGCACGGCCCGCAGCAGGTGTGTATCAGCGTCTTCATGGGGTGCTTGTGTGGCACAGCCGCCCTCGGCTGTGTCCCTCCCGGCGCTTGCCTGGGGGCAGGAGACAAGTGGCTAAGCCCGCTTCGCGGGCCGCCACCCCGGCCGCCGCAGGCGGTCTAGGGGCTCCTGCCCTACGGCACTACTCCGGCGGAGTCCCCGTCAGCCAGCCGGCGGCGGTGTCCAGGTCCCACGCGCGGCGCACCTCGGCGATCGCCGCCTGACGCGCCATCAGCCCCTGGTCGTAGTCGGCGGCGTCGCCCCGCTCGAGGTAACGCAGCAGTGCGAAATCGGATTGATTGAGCAGGTTGTAGGCAAGCACGCGGTGGCGATGCCCTCGCTCCATTGCCGGCGGCGGCGCCAGCGTCTCCGCCGCCCGCGCCAGCGCATCGGAGCGGCCGTGAAGCGCGCGCAGCAACTCGTTCATCGCTTGCGCGGTCACGACGCCGCGCGACATGCGATCCCAGCTCCGGCGCGCCTCGTTCACGATTGACTCCATTTCGCGATCCCATGGGCGCGCTGTCTGCACGTAGTCCGGCGGCCCGTATGGAGTTGACGCCGACTGGATGGCCTCCGCGGCGCGCGCCTGCGCGGCCCGCATCCTCACTATCTCGGCCAGGCGCGCGGCGGCGGCGGTGTCCTCGGGGTTGGCCTCGACCGCTTTCTCGTACTGCTGCCGGGCCCCCTCCAGGTCTCCCAACCCGGCCAGCGCCGCGCCCAGCGCCGTATGCGCTTCGAAGCCGGCCCCCAGCTCCAGCGCGCGCGCCAGCTCGGCCTTGGCGGCAGCGTAGTCTCCCTGCGCCAGATGTAGGCGCCCTAGCTCCAGTCGGGCCTCAGCCGCATCGGGGTCCGCCGCGATCGCTGCCTGCAGGCGGCGACGCGCCCGATCCCGGTCGCCGAGCGCCAGGTAGGCGCGCGCGGCCTTGACGCAGTAGCCGCTATCCCGCGGCGCCAGGGCGCTGCCGCGATCAAAGAGCATCGCCGCGATCTCCGGCTCCCCCCGCTCCAGGAACTCGTCGCCGGCGGCGACCAGCCCTGCCGCGTCACGTGGAGCCGCGAGCACGAGCTCGCGCACCGACACTGCGATCTGCCCGGCCACCTCGCGGGCGATACCTTGGCTCCACTGCGCGAGCGCCGCGGCGGCGCCGGGTAGCGCCGGCCCCACCGTCTGGCGCACAGCCATCCGGCGCCCGCCCACCACCGCAATCAGCATCGTCACCTGGGTCTCGTCTCCCGCCGCCGCGACCCACGCGCGGGCGGTGGCAGCGGCCCCCAGAGCTGCTCCCAGCGCGCGCGCCCGGCGGTCGCTGAGGGTATCTGTCCGCCCAGCGCCAAGGGCATCGAGGGCGCGCAGGGCGCGCAACGCCCGCGGAGATCGCGCTGTCGCGGTCTCGACCGTGAGCTCCGGTGACAGCATCGCATTGAGCGCGTCGGGGAGCGCGGAGTCAAGCGCGTCCGCCGCCGGCTCCGGGAGGTTGTGCTCCTGGACGCCCAGCCACGCCACGTCGCCCCCGGCAGCCGCCGGCGATGCGGCGCCGACCAGCGTAAACACCGCCGCGGCCAGCGCTACCCAAGGCATGGTCAAGCTGCGCATAAATCCGCTCCTACTCCAGCTCCAGCACCCGCAGCGCCGCGGCGGCGGTGCGCAGGCCGTGGCGCGCCGCCTCGGCATCTTCGCCGGCGGTGATCCGGCGCCGGTAGCGCTCGACGCTTTCCTGATAGGCGGCTACGGCGTCGGTGCGCCGCCCGACCTGGTAGTAAAGCCACCCCGCCTCCTGGTAGGTCTCGGCGCCCGCCGGGGTGGCGCCGGTGATAAGGCGCTGGTAGGTGTTGACGGCCCCGGCCAGGTCGCCACGGAAGTACTGAGCGCGGGCCTGCTCGGAGGTGGGCGCCGGCGGCTGCGCCGGGCGCAGCGGGTGGGCGCGGCGGACGAATGACTCCGGTGCGGGGATGAAGGTCGAGGCTGCGGGCGCCGCCGGCGCGCGCGGCGGGGCGGGCGGCGCGGAGAAACCCGCGCCAGCCGGTGCGAACCCGGAGCGCAACGGCGCAGGTGCGCGTGCCGGCGGCGGAGACGGCACGCGCGCGGACGGAGCCGGCGGGATTGCGGGCGGTATGGGTCGCGGCTCCGCAGCCGCCACCGACGGCGTTGGCACCGTCGGCGCAGGCTGCACCGATGCCGCGCGCCAAGCGCGGACGGTCAGCACCAGCAGCAAGGCCAGGACCGCCGCGGCGATCACAATGGCGTACCACATGGGCGCGAGCCGGCGGGGTTTGCCCGCCGTCGCCGGGGCGGGCTTGCGCCGCCGGCGGACGGCCGGCCGGGGCGGCGCCGGCGGCGGCGCGACAGGCGGCGCGACAGGCACCTCGATCACCGGTGGCGGGGGGGGCGAAACGAGTTGCTGCAGGCTCTCGCGGTCGGCGGCGCTGTCGGGGCTCAGGCGCAGGGCGGCCTCGTACGCCTGGATGGCGCGCTCGCGCTGGCCGGCGCGCTCATAGAGGATGCCGAGAAGGGAATGCGCGGAGGTTGATTCGGGATTGGCGGCGACGGCTCGCTGACAGGCGGTGATCGCCTGGGCCAGCTTGCCCTCGTCGGCAAGGTGGAAGGCCTCGTCGAGCAGTGTGTGCGCGCGCTCGGCATCGCTGGGCGACCGGTGCGCCGGCTGCGGACCGGTGCGCCGGCCGCGGGTCGGCGCGCCGGCTGCGGCTGCGGGCGCCAGGTCGGCGCCACACCGCTTACACGCGAGGCTGCGCTCCGGATTCTCGGTCTGGCACTTCGGGCATCGCACGGCGGAGCCACCCCTTGGACTTTGCTTACCCGGCGCGACCGGCCCGTAAAACCGCGCCGCAGGCGGCTAGGCCCTGCGGGCCGCCGTGGCGGCGGCACAGCCGCCTAGCCACTTATCCGCCGATGGCGGAGAGGATTCACGCCGCGGCTAGTGTAGTGTCCCGATGATGGCTTTACAATGGGCGACCTTCTCCAAGATAGCATCGACCTTTTTCGTCCAGACGAACGGTTTGGGATTCTCGTTGTTGACCCGGATGAAATCTTCGATCGCCGCGACGAGTTCCGGGA
>DATLAK010000172.1 GCA_035527535.1 Armatimonadota bacterium | reverse complement strand
GACTTCGATCCGAACTGAGGACGGCTTTTTGGGATTGGCTCCACCTCGCGGTCTCGCAGCCCTTTGTACCGCCCATTGTAGCATGTGTGTAGCCCAGGACGTAAGGGGCATGCTGACTTGACGTCGTCCCCACCTTCCTCCAGCGTAACGGGGATCAACAGTGGGATCAACAGGGCGCTGGCATCTTCAGGCGCGGATCATGCACCGCCGCTATTAGCGAAGTGGCAGGGCGACAGATACCTTGGGCGCGCCCCGATGCTTCGGGGCACGATCCGCGAATGCAGGCCGCCTTGCTCGTCAGCCGGCGACGATGTCGGCCCGCGCTATGACCGCGCCGCCGACTTCGACGTCAACCGTCGGTAATCGGGGGGTGAGAGTAATCACCTCGGGGCCGTCAGCCGATGCAATGATGGTATCCTCGGACTTGGTGCCGGCAATCGAGGGGTTCCACGCGAAGGCCTGATGGTCAACAACGGTGAGGTCGCTGGCGGAGGTGGCGCGAAACTCGCGCCCCACATAGCCGGTGGGGCCGCCCTGGTGATGGAGGCGCCATTCATCGGGGAAGCCAGCGGCAGCATACGCCGCCAGTGCGGCGTCGAAGATGTCACCGACGTGCGCTCCCGGTCTGGTGTTGGCAATCAAGGTCGCGTCAACCATCGTCACCGCGTCGTGCTTGCGCCGCAACTCCGCCGGCAAGCGGCCGAAGTGCACGAGCCGCGTGATCGAGGCGATCAAGCCCCACCGGCATCCGCAGGTCACGAGCATGACGTGGTCCCTGACTTCCTTGTCGGTCGGCAGCGGGTGGCGATGGTCGAAGGCCCGTTCGTCGGCGGCGATCAGCAGCACGACCGGGTAAACGCCCCGCGCCAGCATCTCTCCGCCGAGGATGCCGGCGGCCTGATGTTCGGTCATGCCTGGCCGCACCCGGCGGCAGGCCTCGGTCATCGCCTCGGCAGTCAACGCGCCCAAGCGCCGATAACGCTCGATCTCCGCCGGCAAGAGGCTGGCGCGCAACGGCGCCACGAGCGCGTCCACGTTGCGGGTGGCGCTGCGGCCGGTGTCGGAAGCGAGACGCGCCCCCGGCGCCACGCGCTCGAGCGCGCGGGTCAGGCCGTCCTCATGCCACTGCCAGGATTCCGATGCGAACCCGAGGCCCCCGACTTCCTCCTCCGTCACCCGGCGCGCCTCGATGTTGTCGCAGATGATCCACTTGCCATCGCCCGTCACCAGCGCGTGAGCGACGCCAGTGTCCGCGTTGACGGCGACGTAGTTGCCGCCGCCGCACGTCATCCACGCGAAGTTGCCGGTCTTCGACAGCAGCAGTCCATCCAGGGCCTCGCGCTGCAACATGGCAAGTACGCGCTGCTCCTTGGCGATGAGCTCCTCATTCCTGGTCACGGGGTCCTCCAGCACGGTTGGCTCTTCCCAATGCATTCCCGTTGCGGGCGCGAAATCCTCCAGCTTCCCGGCGGTATGCGCTCGCTTACCTGATATCGAAGGCGGGTCTTGTGACGATGGCGTGACAAGCCGCCGCCCTCCTGTGTTGACAC
The DNA here is from genome assembly GCA_035527535.1 of Armatimonadota bacterium. Lineage (NCBI taxonomy): Bacteria > Bacillati > Armatimonadota > Armatimonadota bacterium. The sequence continues at coordinate 14,289 of DATLAK010000172.1, read as the reverse complement.
CACTCGCCGCGCTCGGCTATCATTAGCCCGGACGATACAGGCCGTGACTGTGGCGGCGGGCCGGGCGTGGCCGCCCGCGGGCGTTGCGTCGCCGCACTGTATTTGACTGCTTCCACGCGCGTGACTGCCGGTGCTCCCACCGTGCGCCGCGCACCACGGTTCCGTGACCGCGGATGATGCGCCTACGCCGCGTCACGTGCTCGAGCGGGAGGCGAGATGAAAGGGCTGATCCTCGCGGGAGGAAAGAGCACGCGGCTGTACCCCCTCACTCTCAACATACCAAAGCCGATGGTGCCGATACTGAATCGGCCGTTTCTCGAACACATGATTGAGTGGCTGCGCAGCCACGATATTCGCGATATCGTCCTCACCACCGGCTACCTGCCACACGCGATCCGAGAGCACTTCAAGTCCGGGGCCGGCCACGGCGTCAAGCTCGAATACGTGGTCGAAGAGGAACCGCTGGGCACCGGGGGCGCGATCAAGAACGCCGAGCCTCTGTTGGGCGACGCGTTTTTCGTTTTCAACGGGGACATTCTGACCGGTCTCGACCTGCGGGAAATGGCGCGTCACCATCGGCGCAGTGGCGCGTCGGTAAGCATTTCCCTGACCTGGGTTGAGGATCCCACGGCCTACGGGGTGATCGAAACCGATGCGTGCGGGCGCATCGTGCGCTTCCGCGAGAAGCCCGCACCCGACGAGGTGGCGACTCACTATATCAACGCCGGCACTTACATCTTCGAGCCGCAAGCGCTGGCGGAGATGCCGGCGGGGACGCGCTTCTCCATCGAAAGGGACTTCTACCCGCAGGCGCTGGCGCGCGCCATGCACATGCACGGGTACCGCGACAGCTCTTACTGGCTGGACATCGGCACCGCGGAGAAGTACCTCCAGGCCCATCGCGATATGCTCACCGGGAAGCTGGAGTGCCGCGAGACGGGGCGGCAGGTCGAATGCGGAGCGTGGGTCGGCGCCGAGACGGAGATATCGCCGGAGGCGCGGATTACGCCGCCGGTGCTGATGGGCGCGGGCTGCGTGATCGCCGCGCGGGCGCGCGTCGGGCCCCATGCCGTACTGGGCGATGGGGTGCGCGTCGGCGAGGGCGCGGCGGTGGCCGACAGCGTCTTGTGGAGCCACGCTGCGGTGGGCGCCGAGGCGACGGTCGAGCGCTCGGTCGTTGGAAGCGATGTCATCATCCCCGCGGGAGCGCGGTTGGTCGGCGAAGCCCGGGCCGGGCAGGAGCAAGCGGCCGCGCGCGCGACCTAGGGAGATCACTGCCCTCGGAGCACTTGCAGATGCCCGTTCTCAACCAGGAGATGTTTCGCGCCTATGACATCCGCGGCAAGGTCGCTGACGAGCTGACCCCGGAGGCGGTGGAGGTCATCGGCAAGGCGTTCGGCACGTACCTGCAGAGCAAGGAGGGGCCGCGGCTGGCGGTGGGCCACGACAATCGGACCTCCTCACCGGCCCTGCATCGCGCGTTCATCGCGGGGGCGCTTGCCACCGGCTGTCGCGTGGTGGACGTGGGGCTGACGACCTCGCCCATGCTCTATTTTGCGGTGCACCACCTGGGCGTGGATGGAGGGGTCAACGTCACCGGCAGCCACAATCCGATCGCGTATAACGGCCTCAAGCTGACCGGGCGCGCGGCGCGCGCCATCGCCGAGGATGAGATCCAGGCGGTACGGGAGATCGCGGAGCGGGGCGTTTTCGCCGTGGGCAAGGGCGAGCTGACCCAGCAGTCGGTGGCGGACGACTATACGTCGGCGCTGGTGCGGCTCGGCAACCTGCACCGCAAGCTCAAGGTATGCGTGGACTGCGGCAACGGCACGGCCAGCCCCTTCGCCCCGGAGGTGCTGCGCCGCATCGGCTGCGAGGTAGTCGAGCTTTACTGCGTCTCGGACGGCACATTCCCGCACCATCTGCCGGATCCGGAGAACGAAGCGACGGTCGAGGACCTCAAGCAACTGGTGGTAGCCGAAGAGGCCGATCTCGGGGTCGCCTTCGACGGGGACTGCGACCGTCTCGGGGTGGTGGACGAGCAGGGACGGCGGCACGAAGCGGATGAGCTGATGATCCTCATCGCCCGGGACTTCCTGGCGCGTCATCCCGGCGAGCGGGTGATGATGGATGTGAAGAGTTCGCAGACGCTGGTGGATGATATCCGCGCTCACGGCGGCGAACCGGTGATGTACAAGACAGGACATTCGCTCATCAAGCGCAAGATGAAGGAGGACGGGATCCTCATGGCGGGCGAGGTGAGCGGGCACATGTTCTTCGCCGACGATTACTACGGGTTCGATGACGGCCTCTACTCGGCGGTGCGATTCCTGAACGTCATCTCCCAGGACCCGCGGCCGCTGTCTCAGCACTGGGAGGGCGTGCCCAAGACCTACCATACGCCGGAGCTCAAGGCGCCGACGCCGGAGGCCGACAAGTTTCGTGTGGTGCAGGAGGTCAAGGAGCACTTCCAGCAGCACTACCCCGTGCTCGAGATTGACGGGGTGCGCATCTCCTTTCCCGACGGCTGGGCGCTGGTGCGGGCGTCGAACACCAACCCGTACCTGACGCTGCGCTTCGAGGCCGCGACGCCCGCGGGCTTGGCGCGGGAGAAGGAGATCGTCTACGGGAAGCTCTCCGAGTATCCGACGGTGAAGCTACCTCAGGACTAGCGGCGTCCCCCCGCCGCTCGTTCGGCGGCGCGGCGCCTCCGGAGCGGGCCGGCGCGGCCTCTGCAGAAAGGAGCCAGAGCATGATCGGAGCGAGCCGCCTTTCCAAGGGTGGCCTGCGTACCGGAGCCGGCCCCCGGGTGGCGTACATGGCGACGTTTCCCCCCACCGAGTGCGGCATCGCCACCTTCACCGAGGACCTCACGCGCGCGGTGAACCGCCAGCACGCGCTGCCGCACTCGGTGGTGATCGCGGTCAGCCCCGACGAATCCGCGCCCAGCTATCCATCGCACGTGAAGCTGGCGATCTCGCGCGACAACGCCGCCGACTACCTGCGGGCGGCGGAGTACGTCAACCGCTCGGCGGTGGACCTGGTCTGCATCCAACACGAGTTCGGCATCTTCGGCGGCGCCTGGGGCTACCATGTGATCCCGTTTCTGGAGGCGCTGCATAAGCCGGCGGTGGCGACCCTGCACACGGTGCTGCGCCGCCCCGCCCCCGAGCCGAAGGAGATCACCCAGGAGCTGTGCCGCCTGTGCCACTCGGTGGTGGTGATGAACAGCATCGCCGCCCACGTGCTGCAGGAAACCTACGGCGTGCCCGCCAACAAGATTCGCCACATCCACCACGGCGCGCCCAAGTTCAGCCCACATCTGGCACGCAGGAAGAAGGCGCGGCTCAAGCTCATCGGGCGCAAGGTCATCTCCACCTTCGGGCTCATCAGCCCCGGCAAGGGCATCGAGTACGTCATCCAGGCCATGCCGGCGGTAGTCGAGCGCCACCCCGACGCACTGTATCTCATCCTGGGCGAGACCCACCCCGGGGTGCGCCGCCACTCGGGGGAGAGCTACCGCGAGATGTTGGAGCGCACCAGCGCCGAGTTGGGGATGCAGGGGCACATCCTGTTCGACAATCGCTATCTAACCAAGCCCCAGCTCATCTCGTACCTGGAGGCGACGGACATCTATGTTACGCCCTACCTCAACCCCGAGCAGATGGTGAGTGGGGCGCTGTGCTACGCGGTGGCGGCGGGGCTGCCCATCATCAGTACGCCCTACCTGTACGCCTTCGAGACGCTGGGCAACGGCCGGGGCATGATCGTGGACTTTCGCGACCCCACGGGCATCGCCGAGTGCATCAACCTGTTGCTGGAATCCCCCACCCTACGCGCGCTCATGACGGCGCGCACACTCGACTTCGGCCGCCGCCTGCTGTGGGATCACGTCGGCGCCGAGCACGTGGCTTACTTCCGCGAGATGGTGGCCGCGCCCGCGGTCCGCGGGGCGGGCCGCGCGCCCGCGACCTACGGCGCCGCGCAGACGTCCCCGGCCTCGGTCCTGCCGCTGGCCGCCGATGGGAGGAAATAGCGCGCCGTGGTTGACTATCCACCGCTCAATCTCGATCACCTGCTTACCCTTACCGACACCACAGGCATCATCCAGCACGCCATCTTCTCCATCCCCAACCGCAAGACCGGCTACACCACCGACGACAACGCCCGGGCGCTCATGGTTGCGCTCCAGCATCACCAGGTGGCGCAGGGGCGTGCCAGCTCGCATCTCACCGCCACCTATCTGTCCTTCCTGCACTACGCCCAGCGCCCGGACGGCAAGTTCCACAACTTCATGTCCTACGAGCAGAGCTTCCTGGACGACGAGGGCTCGCATGATTGCTTTGGCCGCGCCGTCGCCGCCTGCGCCTACACCATTTATGCTCCGGTTCACGAGAACATCAAGCGCAGCGCGCGCGATATCCTGAGCCGCGCCCAGCCGTGGTTCGACCGTCTCGACTCCCTGCGCGGCTCCGCTCACCTGATGCACGCCCTCTACTACCTCGCGCGCGCCGACGGCACGGTGCGCCATGTCGAGAAGACGGTTCGCCACATCTGCGACTTCTATCTGCGAGCCTACGATCACCAGAGCGGGCCCGACTGGCGCTGGTTCGAGAGCATCCTGTGCTATACCAATGCCGCATTGCCGGCGGCGCTCTTCCTGGCCTACGAGTTGCTGGGGGAGGAATCGTGGCTCGCGGTGGCGCGGGAATCGCTTGATTTTCTCCACCAGACCACCGCCGCCAACGGCTATCTCGACCTGGTGGGCAATCACGGCTGGTGGGTGCGCGGCCGTGAGCGCGCGCGTTTCGACCAGCAGCCGGTGGATGCCGCCTCCTTCGTTGACTGCTGCCTGGCGGCGTGGCGGGCGACCAGCGAAGATCGCTACCGCCAGTGGGCGATCATGGGGCTGGACTGGTTCCTGGGACGTAACGCCACCGGCGTGGCGCTTTACGATCCCGCCACCGGTGGCTGCGCCGACGCCCTGATCGAGGAAGGCGTCAATTGGAATCAGGGCGCGGAATCCACCATTGCCTTCCTGCACGCATACCTGAGCGTGCTCCTCGCCGACGCCCTGCCGGGGCTCAGGCCCGCGGTGGTCTCCAACCACGAAGACGGGTTATGACCCGCCGCCCGCATATGGGCACCGCATCGGCCCGCCTCGCGCTTCCTCACGCGCAGAGTACCCGCAGCACCTCCTGTGCGATGAGCAGATGCCCGGTGGCGTTGGGATGCACCGGCTCCGGGCAGAAGGTTGCCGCCGGGCGGTAGCGCAGTTGCCGCTCGAACATCGGCTGCAGGCGCACCAGCCGCGCACCGTACTTCGCCCCCATCTCCTCCACCACCCCCAGGTATTCCGGCAGCAGCTCGAGCACCGCCGACTGCGGCGACTCCCCATCGCGGTCAACGCTGATGTAGAAGGGTGTGATCAGGATCAGCCGCGGCTCGATCTTGGTCGCAGCCTGGGTCAGAATATCCTCGTAGGCTTGGCGAAAGCGGCCCGGCGGGACGCCCTCGGGCACGCCCGCGAGGTGGCGATGCAGGTCATTGATGCCGACCTTGACGCAGAGCCAATCCGGCGTCTCCCCGATAATATCCTGCTCCCAGCGCCCCTGCAAGTCAAGGATAGTGTTGCCGCCTATCCCCTGGTTGACCCAGGTCAGCTTGCGCTCGGGCCAACCGCCGACGATGAGGTCGTGCAGAAACTTGACGTAGCCCTGACCCAGCGGCGGCGCCGTGTCGCGGCGGCCGCAGTCGGTGATGCTGTCGCCGATGAAAAGCACCTTCTGCCCGTCCTGAAAGCATAAATCATCCATGTGTGGTCCACCTCGAGAAAGGAGATGGAGGGCCTATTCCGCGCTTGAGAGCGCCGTCCCTTTCGCCGCCGCAACCCGGCGCTCGACTCAGGGCGCCTCGACCGCCGCCAGCCGCGGGTAAGGCGTCTCGTATCCCTTCACCGAGTGCCAGAGGATGCGGTTGAGGGTGTCCTCGTCGGCCTTATCCACGTCGTCGAGTGGCAGCGCCAGCGACCTCAACGCCCAGTAGCGCTGCACCCCGGAGAGGGCGTTGAGCGGGGGGTTCAGCTCGTCCAAGGGGATGCGGTTGGGCACGGCGGTGTAGGGCGCGAAATCGGCCCGCTCGGTGAAGCAAGACGCCATCGGCGTCGCCGACAGGTCGAACTGGTTCATCGGCGGCAGGCCGAGAATGAGCTCGATGGTGCGCACCATGCTGGTCTGGTTGTAGTTGGTGCGGTCCACCGCGCCGCGCTTGGTGTAGGGGCTGATGACAAAGGCGACGGTGCGATGGCCGTCCACGTGGTCGAGGCCTGCCTGGGGGTCGTCCTCGACCACGAAGATGCACGTCTGCGGCCAGAAGCGGCTGTGCGACACCGCCTCGACGATGCGCCCCAGCGCCAGGTCATTGTCGGCCACCATCGCGCGCGGGGTGGGCAAGCCCGGCTGCAGGCCGCTGGTGTGGTCGTTCGGCAGCAGCATCATGATGAGGTTCGGCAGCTCGCCGGTGGCCTCGAACTCACGCAGCTCCTTGATGAACTCCCGCGCGCGATAGACATCCTGCACCTTGCCGGGGAAGCCGATGTAGGTCGGGCATAGATATGGCTCCAAGGTCGCCACCCCCGGCCGCGCGCGGATCTTGACCTTCGGCTCGCGGGCGTCCCCCGCCAGATAGTCCGCGTAGATGTCGGTCCAGCTTGCGGTGGGCGGGTCAATCTCCGCCTGCACGAACTCGCCGTAGTCGCGGAAGGTCAAGCCGTGCGCCAGCGCGTTGTCCCACAGGAATCCCGAGCTCGCGTAGGCCAGGGCATCGCCGCCGTTATAGGGATAGCTGCGCCGGAACCCGCCGAAGGATTTCTCGATGTAGTCGGTGACGTAGGCTTCGTCGGTCCACTGATGCCCGTCGGCGCTCAGCACCCCGCTGCAGTAGAAGTTGTCCAGCAGGACGAACTCCCGCGCCAACTTGTGGTGGTTGGGTGTCACCTCCTCGCCGAAGTGCACCAGCGACGGCTCGCCGTCGCCCTGCGGCATGTCGCCCAGCACCTGGTCGTAGGTGCGGTTCTCCTTGATGATGTAGATGACGTGCTTGAAGACCGAGCGCTCGCCGGGGCGCACCGGCACCGGCACCGCTGTCGCCGGCCCGCTCGCCGGCAGGCTTGCGAGCGCCTGCCCCGGCGACAGCCTGTTTGCGCGAGCGACGCGCTCGGTGTATCCCGCCAAGTCGGCCTGGTCGGGCGCCGGAATGACGGAAACCGAACCTCGCGCGTCGTATACGCTGCGCGCCAACCGCGCCTCGGAACCGCCGTCCCGCGCCTGCGCGCCGGGGGAGGGCAGCATTCGGTCGGCGGCGATCACCGGGGTCAGCGACCCCACGCCCTTGACGTTGGCGACGAACAGCTTGCCGTCGGCGCTCACCCGCACGGCTCCGGGATACCACCCGACGGGGATGAAACCGGCGACGCGGCTGGCGCGCAGCGCTTCCGGGCCGCCGGCCGGCGCGCCGAGCTCCACCACTCCCACCGCGTTATTACCCCCGTTGGCGACGTAGAGCGTGCGCTCATCCGGGCTCAGGGCAACCGCATTGGGTGCGCTGCCGAAGGGCAGCGCTTCGGCGGGCGCGAGCGCGATCATCTCGACCACCGTCCGCGCCGAGGTATCTATGACCGACACGGTGTCGCTGTTGGCATTGGCCACGAACAGGCGGCTCGCATCCCGATTGAGCGCAAGCCCGCACGGGTGCAGGCCGACCTCGACTTGCGTCAGCTCCTCGCCGCGCGCCAAATCCACCACCGACACCGTGCCGCTGCTCGTGGCGCCGGTCTTCGGATCAATCAACACCGGCGTGCCGGAGGTCTGGGCGCTCGGCTCGCCCGTCGCGGGACGACGCCCGCCCCAGTTGGTCACGTACGCGATCCCGCCCGCCAGCGTCACTCCGTAGGGCGCGACCCCCACCGGGATCTGGGCCGTGAGCTTGCCGCTGGCGAGGTCCACTACGCCCAGGGTGTTATTGCGACTCAGGCAGACGTAGAGAGTCGCGCCGTCGGCGCTGAGCGCCAGCCCCCCTGGCGCCGAATAGCCGCTGGGGCCCGGCCCCGGCAGCGCGATTGGCGGGCCGAAGGTTGCCACCCCGGCCGCGAAGGTCGCGCGATTGACTTGCGCCTCGGAGGCGGAGGTGAAAATCGAACGGCCATCGGGCGACCACACAATCCCGCCAAACCCATGGCCCCCCGACGGCAGCGGCAGGGTCTGCATGACCGCCCGGTCGCGAACGCGTATCAGCACCAGGTCCTTGCTGTTGAGGACCGCCAACAGGCGCCCGTCCGGGCTCAGCGCCAGGTCCGTCGGCCGCCCCGGAAACTCGACCTGCAACCCGGCGGGGTCGAGCACCTGGTTGGTCGGCACGACCACCCGGCCGTCCGCTTGCCGTCCCACCGTGGCCGCATCGTAGTCCGCCGCGACGGCGGACGCCGCCATCGCCGCCGCCAGGCATATCACCGCTAGACCCAGAGCAACCAGCTTATGCATCTCCGTCTCCCCGCGCCCATTGTCGTGTGGGGTCAATCTGCCAACGGGCGCATTCTCCCTTACGCCGCGACCTCACTCGGACCTATCGCCGCCGAGGCGGTCCCGCAGACGCTGGAAGAGGTCGTCCGCGCCATGCTGCCGTTCGCGGAGTCCCTCCAAATCAGCCAGGTCAATCACCAGCCGGGTCACGCCATCAAGGTCAAGCCCCTTGAGGACGATTTGCAGCCAGCCGGATGCGCTGTCCTTACCCTCGAAGGTCGGCTTGACCTCCAGGCGATCCTTGGTTATGCGCATGGCAGTTCTCCCCTACCCCGGGCCTGTCGAAGGGGCCGCCCCTGGGACCGCGATTCATCTTCGCGCCGCGCGGGGCGAATCCCTGCGCGACGGGAGCTCCTGGACGCATCAGGAGGGATGGTCGGTTGCCGCGCCGAACAAGAGCCGGACGCCGTTATGTCCGACCAACGTCCCAAGCTCAGGCCGGTAGAGGCTTTCCCCTCGCTGCGCGGCGGTCGCCGGGTGATCGTCTTGCGCGACGCTGGCGGTCTATCCGAGCGCACGGTCGCGGTCGCGCCCGAGATCTGCTTCCTGCTGACACTGCTCGACGGCACCCACACCCTGCGCGAGGTGCAGGTGGAATACGCTCGCGCCTCCGGGCAGCTGCTGTTGTCGGATCAGCTCGAGCGCATCGTGCGCGAGCTTGACGCGAACCTGCTGCTGGAGGGGGACACGCTCGAGCGCTTCGCGCGGGAGCAGCGGGAGGAGTTCGCGCGGCTGACCGTGCGGCCCGCGTCACACGCCGGCAAGGCCTACCCCGCGGATGCCGGACTCCTGCGCGAGCAACTCCGCAGCTACTTCGCGGTCGCCGGGATCAACAATCCCGTGGCCGACGAGGACCGGGCGACCCGGCCGGCGGCCCTGATGGCCCCGCATATTGACTTCGCACGCGGTGGGCCGTGCTATGCCCACGCCTATCGCCACCTGGCCGAATCCGCGGCTCCGGCGCCGGGGCTGTTGGTCATCTTCGGCACCGCCCACAGCGCGCCTGCCTCACCCTACGTGCTCACGCGCAAGGACTTCGCCACCCCCTTCGGCTTGGTGCGCACCGATGCCCGGATAATGGATGCCCTGGAGCAGCGCTGGCCTCCAGCCAGGGAGCTCTATCGCGACGAGCTTAGCCACCGCGGCGAGCACTCCGTCGAGTTCCAGGTGGTATTCGCGCAGTACGCCCTGGGGGCCGAACGCATGCCGCCGATGATTCCCATCCTGTGCGCGCCGGTGCGGGCCCCGTCGCCGCGGGAGGACCCGCAGGCCGAGGGGTTCCTGACGGCGCTGCGAGCGGTGCTGCAGCAGCACGCACCCGACGCATGCCTCATCGCCGGGGCCGACCTGAGTCACATCGGGCAGCGGTTCGGCGACCGCGGGGTGTTGACCTCGGGCGCGCTGGAGGCCGCGGAACGCGGGGATCGCCGGCTCCTGGCCTGCGCCGAAGAGGTGGATGCCGATGGTCTGTGCCGCGCCGCACGCGAGGAAACGGGCGCGCGCAACGTCTGTGGAGTGCCGCCGATCTACGCCTTGCTGCGTGTAACCGGCGCCCGAGCCGGGCGCCTGCTGCGCTACGAGCAGGCGCTGGAGCGGCCGGCGCAGTCAATGGTATCATTCGCGGCGATGGTGTTTCGCTAGGCGCGGCCCGGTGCGACTGACGACGTGCCGGGGGCGGCGGTGTGGGGGCTCGAGTCGGGGGCGGCCTTCGGTTCCTGCGCGCCGCCGTCCTCGGGCGCGACCGTGAATCGAACCGAGACCTTGGTGGGCTCCCGGCGGCGGATGGTCAAGGTCCCGCCCAGGGTGTGTTCGACCAGCGCGCGGACGATGTGCAGCCCCATCGAGCTGCTGGCGGGGGCGGCGTCCTCATCCATCCCGCTGCCGTCGTCCGCTACCACCAGGCACACCTTCTCCCCGCTGCGCTTCAGCCGCACCCGCACCTCGCCGCCCCCCTGCCCGTAGCCGTGGCGGAGCGCGTTGCTGACCAGCTCGCTGGTGATCAAGGCCAACGAAGTCGCGGCCCGCGCCGGCAGGCTGGATTCGTCGGCGTTGACGGTGACCGTCACCCGCTGCCCGAGATGGCCGCAGCTGTCACCCACCAGCGTCGCTACCTGAGTAACCAGCTCGGCCGCGTCCACTTTCTCGCCCAGTGTGCCCTCATGCATCAGGCTGTGCACGGCCGCCATGGTCTCCACGCGCTCGAGCAAGCGGTCAACCAGGTCCTGCGCACCCTCGATACCGCGCGCCAACTCGAGCACCGCCGACAGGGTTTCCAGGTTATTCTTGACGCGGTGGTGGAGCTCCTGCACGTTGGCTTCCAGCTGCCGCGCGCGCAGCGCCTCCTGGCGCAGCAACCGCGCGTGATCCACGGCGATCGTGATCTGCAAGCCGATGATGCGCAGGAGATCGTCGGCCCGACGGCTGAATTCCTTTGGGCGCAGCGACCCCAGCACCATGGCCCCCACTGTCTCGCCGCGCAGGACGATGGGCGCCGCCGCAACCCCGCGACACCCAAGCCGCCTGATGGGGGTGTCGAGCTCGGTATCCTGCAAGTCGGGTATCAGCAGCGGGTGACCGGTGAGAACCGCGGCGCTTATGATCTCGGCGCCCGAGCCGAAGGTCACTGTATCGCCGAGTGCGTCGGCAGCGATCTGGCGGCGGGCGACAACCCTCACCGTTTCCTGATCGCCGTCAACCAGGCCAACCATTCCCAGGTCCATGTCGAGCAACCCAATCGCCCGATCGAGGGCGACCTGCAGAATGGAGTCCGGGTCGCGCGGCTCGCACACGGCGGAGGACAACGCGGCGATGGCCTCCAACTCGCGCTGGCGGAACCCGCGGTCCGAGCTCCACTCCCCCACCGGGCTCAACTGAATCACCTGGTAGCAGGCGCTTGCGGTCTGCAGCGTGGAGGCCTCCGTCACCCGCATGAACGTGCCGGCGCGATCGGCCGCCGCCAGCTCGATCAGTTGGCCTTTCCACCACGGGTTGGTGACCCCCGCAGGGGGCCACGCTCGCCCCGCCGGGTCACGCGAAATCTCGGCCATGGCGCGCCCCACCAGCTCCGGCTCGCCGGCGCCGATGTGGTTCGCCAGCGCGGGGCTGATCCTGCGAATGCGGCCCTCGCCGTCGAGGACGATAACGCGGTGCGGCAGGTGCTCCCACAGGGCAAGCAGCAGCTCCGGATTCGGCTCGTGCCTTCGCCCTGTCCCTGCTTCGCCGTCGTTGCTCGACACCAACACCCCACCTCCTCTACGGGCGCACCCGCCATGCGTCACTACGTCTATCCGCAAACGACCTGCCGACCGCGCGCGACGCGGGCTACTCGACACCCATCTCGGCGAGCCCGCGCTCCATGCCCTGCCAGTGCGTGCCCCGCCAGTAGATGCGGCTGCATCCATGGCAGCGCGCGAACCGATCCTGAGTCCGAAAGACGTACGGCGGGACTTGGCCGCGCACCGACTCCTTGGGCGCGGACGCCAGCTCGCCGTTGCACACGATGCAGCGCGTGAATGCCGCGCCGCGGTCGAGCCTGAGCTCCAGCGCGCTCACGACCTGCGCCAGTTGCTCGCCCACGTGGTCGCTGTGGATGAAGACGTGGGGCGGCAGGTCACGCCGCCGCAGCAGCTGCGTGTCGCGCGTGAGCAGCACTCGCCCCTCGGCTCGCGCCCGCCGCACCAGCTCGCGATCATCTACCCAGGCCTCGTACCCGACGTCGAACCCCAACATGCGCAGGCGCTTGGCCAGCTTGCCGAGCATGCTATCGGCGATCAGGAGCATGGCCTTGCCCTCACCTCACCATCGCCGTCTCACCGCCGGGCCGCCAGCAGCCGCAGGCCGTTGGCGATGACCACCAATGACACCCCGACGTCGCCCACCACCGCCAGCCACAGCGTGAGCAGCCCCGGCGCCGCGAGCGCCAGCAGCCCGACCTTCACCGCCAGCGAGATGGCGACGTTCTGGCGGATGTTGGCTACCGTGGCGCGTGCCAGTCTGATCGCGAACGGCAGCTTCCCCAGGTTGTCGCCCATGAGCGCAACGTCCGCGTTCTCCAGCGCCGCGTCGCTGCCGGTGGCGCCCATCGCTACGCCCACGGTCGCCGCCGCCAGGGCCGGGGCGTCGTTGATGCCATCGCCGACCGCAACTACGCCGTCGTACTCTTCCTCGAGCTGCGCGATCACCTGCACCTTGTCGGCGGGCAGGAGCGCGGCGTGGTAGTCGTCCAGGCCCAGTCGCCGACTGATCGCCTCGGCGGTGCCGTGGTGGTCCCCGGTCAGCATCATCAGCGGGCCCATGCCTAACTCGCGCAGGCTGCGTATCGCCGCCTCGGCGTCCGGCCGCGGCTGGTCGGCAAGGCCGATGACGCCGATCGCCTGCTGCTCCCAGCCGACCACCACCACCGTCTTGCCGGACGCCTCCAAGTCAGCAAGGTCCTGGCTTATGCGGTTGAGGGGGGCCCCCCGCTCGCGGAACAGGCCGGCGCTCCCGGCGTAGGCGTGCTTGCCATCCACCAGCGCGGTGGCCCCGGCGCCAACGATCGCCGCGAACTCGCGGCCGCCGTGAACGGAGATGCCATCGCGGTGCGCGCGGGTGACGATGGCGCGCCCGATGGGGTGCTCGGATTGCTCCTCGATTGCGGCCGCCAGCTCCAGCACCTCGCCCACAGTCGCCCCCTCGCAGGGGATGACGTCGGTCACCTCCGGCCGGCCGCCGGTGAGGGTGCCGGTCTTGTCGAACGCCATGGCGCGAACCCGCCCCAGGGCCTCGAGGTATGCTCCGCCCTTGACCAGCACGCCGCTGCGGGCGGCGCTGTTGATCGCCGCCACCACCGCCACCGGGGTCGAGATCACCAGCGCACAGGGGCAGGAGAGGATAAGCAGCGTCAGGCCGCGATAGATCCACGGCAGGAAGGACTGCCCGGTGACCAACGGCGGCACCAGCGCCGTCAGCAGCGCCCCCAGCACCACCACCGGCGTGTAGTGGCGTGCGAACCGGTCTACCGCGCGCTGATAGGGCGCCTTCTGCGCCTGGGCCGTCTCCACGAGCTCGATGATGGACGCCAGGGTGTTGTCTTGGGCGGTCCTGGTCACCTCGACCTCGAGGGCGCCAAGGCCGTTGATGGTACCCGCATACACCGGGTCGCCGGGGCCCTTGGGTACAGGCATGGATTCGCCCGTCAGCGGCGCCTGGTTGACCGGCGAATTGCCGCGCGCCACCACGCCGTCGGTGGCGATGCGCTCGCCCGGGCGGACGACGATGGTATCGCCGCGCGCCAACTCTTCCGCCGCGACTACGACCTCCTCGCCGTCGCGTCGCACCAGCGCCCGTGCGGGCGCCAGCTCGAGCAGAGCGCCGATAGCGCGGCGGGTGCGCTTCATGACCTGCGACTCCAGCGTGTTCCCGAGCGAGAACAAGCACACGACTGCCGCGCCTTCCGCCCATTCACCGATCGCGGCGGCGCCGATGATGGCGAGGGTCATGAGCACGCTCATGTCCACGGTGCCGCCGCGCAGCGCCACCAACCCCGCGCGCGCGACGTGGAAGCCCCCGGCGCTGATCGCCGCCGCGTAGAGGCCGTAGCAGACCGGGGACGGCCCGCCGAGCAGCGCGCACGCCAGACCCGCCGCCAGCAGCACCCCCGAGGCCGCGGTCAGCGCCTCGCGCAGCCGCGGGCGCCGCGGCGCTTCGCGGGCGCGCGCTCGCACCACCGACT
>DATLAK010000171.1 GCA_035527535.1 Armatimonadota bacterium | reverse complement strand
AGCATCGGGTTTGACCGCGGCTTCTTCGAAGATGAAGCCGCTGGCCTGATCTACGGACATCACCAGGTCACAATAGTAGCTACCCGCCCCCTTCTCGCGCACCTGCATATTCGTGGGCTGGCGGTCAATTAGAACTCTGATATGTTGCGGCGCGTTGACCATCACTCGTCTCCTTCGGCGTTGGCCATCTACTTACGGACTTGTGCGGGGCCGACCGGTAGCGATGCCTAAAGCATCTTCGGCCGGGCACGCCCGACCTCCTGCGCGGGAGGTTTCCGCGGCCATCACCGTGGGTCGCTCTCCGCGCACGCCGAATCTCGAACCGCTCTGCCTTCGGCCGTCGGCGCATCACCTCGCGCACGGGACGGGCTCCTGAAAGCCGCTGCATCGTCCCTAACCTGTTATCGGAAGTTCATGCCCACAAAGCGCGGCGGACCGCCCTCCTCGCAAGGAAGGCGGTCCGCCCGGCGCTGATGCGGAGTCGCGTAGTCTGACTACTCCTTCTGGGTCTCGAAGGCCTCAATCATCTGCACCAACAGTCTCGCCAGGCTCACCCCTCGCGCGGCTGCCAACGCGCGGAACCGGACCGCCTGCTCTCCGCGCAGCGCCACCGTTGCCATCGCACTCACAGCGCGCCCCGTTTGGGCTACGGCGCGTTCAGGGCGCTTCGCTTGCGGCTGGGCGGCCTGGGACTGCTCCGGCTGCGCTTCGGCTGCCGCTTCGGCGTCCAGCACCTTCCGCGTCTCGGCCACCAACTTGGCCTCGTGCTTCTTGAGCGCGGCCTTCTTCTCCGCCACCTCGGGATGCTGCCGTTCGAACTTCGCCCGCCGCGTCTCTGCGGACTTCTTTGCCGCCTCCTTGCGCGCCGCCGGTCGCTGCTGGGCTTGCCCGCCGAGGTGGGTGCGCTGCTCCACCGCCTGCTTCTTCGTCTGCTTTGCCATTCTCGTCCTCCGGTGAGTCAGTGTGCCGGCGTCGCCGCCGACCGACTTATCCCTCGCTCGGAGAGCGCCAGAAGTCAAGGCCCGGCTTGGCGCAGCCACGGCATCCGTCGCTGCCCCGCCCCCCCGGGCGCTCACCACTGCCGATTGTGACTTCGGCCAGTTTGCACCAGCTCGAGAAGGCGGGAACGTGGGGCGCGACAGCCACATGCTCGCGGTGCTTACGACTTGCGGCGTCCGGGGGCGCGGGCGGGTCTGCGGCCGGCAGCGCGCTGAGCTTGCGCCTCCAGGTCTGCGATGTAATCCGCGATACCATCGCGCACTTCCGCTGTGATCGCGCCCCCGCGCGTACGAGGGTTGGGCGCGCCCAACACCATGTCAAGATCGGCCAGGCAAGCCTTGGCGGCGCGTATGGTCGCGGGCAGTGAATCCTTGCTTCTGCGCTTGGGCCGGCGGGGAGGCCCCTGGTAGCCCCAGAGCTTGACCAACCCCGCTCGGGCAAGCTGCTCACCCACAGCATCGCTGTAGTGCTCCAGCGTCAGCTCGATGACGCTCGCAAAGGCTCGGCGGCCTCTTGCGAGCGCGGCTGCAAGGTCACGCTGGGCCTTCTCCTCGCCGCGCTCGCGGTAATAGTGGGCCAGCGCCAGCGCCCGGGCCAACACCGGTTTCACCAGCTGCTCGTTGAGCACGATCAAGCAAGCGTCGCGGTTGGCCTTGAGCTTGCGCGCCCGAAAGTACTCATTCTTGAGGGTGGGCGATGACAGCCTGTCTGTGGGGTCCGTTCGATTCCGCTCCTTCGCCAAGGCGCGCCAATCGTGGACGCGGCGCTTCCAGTTGCCCTCCAGGATATCGCCCACGGTGAGGGTGCGCTCGGCGACGAATACCAGCAGACCAAACGCGCGCAGGCGGCACCTATAGTACGGCCCCCGTTCGCCCCTGCGCTTGTTTGGCGCAGGCAGCGCGTCTGCGAGCGCTATCTTCGGGATCGCGCGCAGTACCGGCAGGTTGTCGAGGATGAAGTCCTCCGCATCGGCGCGGAAGGATTCCGGCGCCGGCTCCCCCGTGTACCAGCCGAGAACCTTCTCCCGGTAGCGCGGCGGGACCGTCACCTCGTGGCGCCTCTCCAGGTCGCGCCACTCGCGGGCGACCCAGGCTCTTGCCGCCCACTGGTTCGATTTGAGCGTGCGTTTCACCGCAAAATTGCACCTCTTTCACCTGTGCCATAATAACCCCAGCACGAGCAACGTGCAAGAGGCAGCGCGCCGCGCGGGATCGCCGCGACTACGTGCTGCGCGCGGCCGAGCGCTGCCGGCGGCTACGGCGCGGGGAGCTTACAGCCGTGACAGCCGCGGAGCGGGCAAGATTCCTTTGACCACGGAGGGGGCCATCATGGACGGCAAATTGCACATCGAAACCAAGCCGCTGGCTGATCTGCGCGAGGCGCCTTACAACCCGCGCGCCATCAGCGACGAGATGCTCGGCTCGCTGAGCACCTCCATCACCCGCTTCGGGCTGGTCGAGCCGATCGTGTGGAACCGCAGAAGCGGTAACGTCGTGGGCGGGCATCAGCGCCTCAAGGTATTGCAGGCCCAGGGGATCGAGGAAACCGATGTCGTGGTGGTCGATCTCGCACCTGCGGACGAGCGCACCCTCAACCTAGCCCTCAACAAGATTACCGGCGATTGGGATATCCCCAAGCTCTCGGCAGTACTTGAGGAGCTGCAGTTGGCGAACGCGGACCTCGATCTCACCGGATTCGGGCAGGAGGAGATCGGTGAGATCTTCGGCCAGGCGCGCCAGCTACTCTTCGGCGACCAAGAGGAGAGATTTGACGCAGAGGAGGCGATGGCGCAGGCCGAGGAGGCCACCGGCCCCACCCGCGTTCAGCCCGGCGAAGCTTGGCAGCTCGGGCCCCACCGATTGGTCTGCGGAGATGCGACAGATGGCCAAGCGTGGGAGCGGCTGATGAGCGGCAGGCTCGCCCATGCGGTGGTCACCGACCCACCATATGCCGTCTCCTACTGCGGTGGCCGCGCCGCTCAGGAAGAGCGCATCGCCAGGGCGCGCCGCGGGGTTGACGGCCCATCAGATGCCTACTGGGATGACCTCACGCCCGACGCCTATCGAGACTTGTTAACCGCAAGCCTGTCGCTTGCCCACCGCTACAGCGACGCGGCCTCACCTTTATACCTATGGTTCGCCTCGGCGCACCTGAGGGATGTCCTGACTTGCCTTTCCGACACCGGCTGGCAAGAGAGAAATCTCATCGTGTGGGCCAAGAACAACGGTGCGGGCGCTCTGTTCGCTCAGTACAAACACTGGTATGAACCTCTGTTCTATGCCCACAAGGCAGGCCAGGCCCCGCGCTGGCACGGCCCCACCAACGAATCAACTCTCTGGCAGCACGACAAGCCGACCCGCAATGAGCTGCACCCCACGATGAAGCCGCTGGCGTTGATCGAGCGCGCCATCGTCAACGCCACCACCCCGGGGCAACTGGTGATCGACCCCTTCCTCGGCTCCGGCACCGCCATCATCGCCGCGCAGCGGTGCGGCCGCATCTGTTATGGCATCGACCTCGAGCCGCGATATTGCGACGTCATCTTGCGGCGCTGGGAAGAGTTTACGGGCGAACATGCCCGGGGGTGTGAATCATGACTGAGATTGAAGTCCACGAGGAGCCCGATCACCTGTGGGAGCGTATGCCGGGAGAATCGAGCAAAGTCTACGGCAAGTTCTGCGCGTACCGGGATTTGGGACCCGGCCGGTCGCTGGTGAAGCTGCGCCGGCTGCATGCCGGGGAAGAAGGCTGGTCGCGATCGGCGCTGGAGGAAGCGTGCCAGCGCTGGCACTGGCAATCCCGGGCGGCCGCCTGGGATGATGAGCAAGACCGGGCGCGCCGCCAGGCCCAACTGGAAGCCATCCGCGAGATGGCGGAGCGGCAAGCCCGAGACGGCGCCGACATGCAGCGCCTGGCCAAGGGAGCCATGTCCGAGTGGGTGAAGCCGGACCCGCAAACCGGCCAGCTGGTGCTGGCGGCGAAGCTGCGCCCCACCGAGGTGACCAACCTCTTCAAGGTGGGCGTGGACGTGGAGAGAACCGCCCGGGGAGAGCCGACCGTGGTGACCGAGGAGAGAACACGAACAGGAGACGATTATGACGAGCAACGCATTTGCGCAGGCATCGCCTATGCCCTTGCCCAAGCCGCCGCTGACACCGAAGGAATGGCAGGAGGTGGCGCGCCGGATAGCCTGCCAGTATCCCCACCAATTGACTCGAGTGCGGTGGATAGAGGCGCTGCTGCAGATTCGGGACAAGCAGAACCGAGTGATTCCGCTGAGGTTGAACCCGATCCAACGCAAGCTTGAGCGGGAGCTGAGCGGGCGGGACTACATCCTCAAGCCGCGCCAGGTGGGGGTCTCGACCCTGGTCGAGGCCATCTTCTACCACGATACCCGGTTGACCCCCAACCGACGCACGGTGGTCATCGCCCATGACCTGGAGTCCACCGAGAGGATCTTCCAGATGGTGCAGTTGTTTGAGCGCAGGCTGCCCGAATCGGAGCGCGCACGCCTTTCCACCCGGCGCAGCAACCGCCGGGAGCTGTGGTGGTCTGAGACAGACTCGCAGTTCATCGTCGGCACCGCCGGCTCGGTGACTTTCGGCCGCGCGCAAACCGTCGATAACGTTCATGCCAGCGAGTTCGCCTTCTGGCCCAATCCCGAAGAGACCCTGGCCTCCATTCTCGAGGCGGTGCCCGCGGGAGGACGCGTGGTCATCGAGACCACTCCCCACGGCCAGAATTACGCCTGGGACTTCTGGCAGAAGCATGCGGCGGGCGATCACAACCTGCCGCGCTTCAAGCGCCACTTCTTCCCCTGGTGGGAGGACCCGACCTATCGCCTCCCAAGCATCCTCGATCCGCCAAGCCTGACCGAGGACGAGCTTGCCCTAATCAGCGACCATGGCCTGGATGAGGCCCAGATCCAATGGCGCCGGGCCAAGCGCTTCGACCTGGGCGAGAGGTTCGACCAGGAATACCCGGAAGACCCGGCGCGCTGCTTCCTGCGCTCGGGGCGGCCGGCATTTGGCGAGGAGGCCATCGGGTGGCTGGAGAGCCGGCCACCCCTGCCAGGGGACGAGCATGAGGCGATCTGGGAGGAGCCGGTGGGTGATGCGAGCTACGTCATAGGCGCCGACCCGGCGGAAGGCCTCTCCGAGAGCGATCCCAGTGCCGCGGTGGTGGTGCGCCGCCCCGAGGAGGCAGGGGTTCCCATGCGTGTGATGGCGCGCATACGCGGGCAGTGGCCTCCGGATGTCTTCGCGGCCAAGCTCTACACGCTCTCCCAGCGCTACCACCGGGCGGAGCTGGTGGTGGAGCGCAACAACCACGGACACGCGGTGCTGCTGGAGCTCGAGTATCTGCGCGCCAACGTGTGGACGGACCACCGGCGGGGTACCGAAGCCCAGGCGGGATTCCTGACCAATCAGGCATCCAAGGTCCTGCTCATTGACCGGTTGGACAAGTCGCTGCGGGAGCACAGTCTAGTCCTCTCGTGCGAAGCGACCATCAGTGAGCTGCGGGCCTATCAGCACCTGGATGATGGAAGTCTGGGAGCGCCGTCAGGAGCCCATGATGACCTGGTGATGGCGCTCGCCCTGGCCAACTATGTGTGCCTGGAGCCACGGCCGCCAGAACCTCGGATTCGATGGCTTGATGATTAGATCCGGCGCCTGGGCGCGGAGTCCTCGTCGTGGTCCACCGGTAGGGCGCCCCGAATCCAGAAGGGCGAAGCGCCGCCGCGACGCAGATGGGCGAGATTGGCCGCCCCAGCGGCGGCGCCGGGCGCGACCTCGGGCTGGCAGCCGCACTTGACTTCGGCAGCCAGCGCAGTGTACACTTCATCTGTACACTTGGGATGGAGGTGATGTGGATGAAGGCATCGGTGCTGGACCTGCGGCGGCGCATGGGTGAGGTCCTGCGCGCCCTCGAGCAGAATCAACCGGTCACCTTACTCTACCGGGGCAAGGAGAAGGGCGTCATCTATCCGCGGCGGCAGTCGAGGCGCGCGCAGGTGCGCGTCACCGAGCACTCAGCTTTCGGCATGTGGCAGGACCGCAAGGACCTGCAGGATGTCGAGCAGGTGGTGCGCGGCCTGCGCAAGGTGCGATCCCATGGTGTTTGACACCGATGTGCTGATATGGGTGTTTCGGGGCCATGAGGGGGCGGCCCGGATGGTTGAGCTGGCGCGCGAGCGCGCGCTGTCGGTGATGACGCACATGGAGCTGGTGCAAGGCGCGCGCAGCAAGCAGGAGGTGAAAGCGATCAAGGGCTTCCTCGCCGACTTCGCCTTCGCGGTGCTGCCCCTGACCGAGAACATCGGCCATCGTGCGCTGGTCTACATGGAGGAATACAGTCTCCGATCCGGCATGAGCGCCGGCGACGCGTTGGTGGCCGCCACTGCCGTCGAGCAGGGCCTGCCCCTGTGCACCGCAAACCGCAAGCATTACCGGCTCGTCCAGGACCTGGAGCTCAAGGTTCTGCGGCCCTGACCGCGCGGCAACCGCGGGGCGGGCGGGCACACGCCTGGTGCGGATGTCTGAAGGAGTGGCTTAGGCCGCGGCCTCATGCGTGGCTGCCATTGCTCGCGTTGATGCCATTCGCCACCCGAGCCGAGCCGCAGCTGGCCGCGCTGGTGGTCGTGTCCCCCCTGGGTTTGCCTGGCAGCCTATGTGCCATTTGGCACTTTCCGATTGGACGGGCTGAGCCTCAGGCCCCAGGGCAGGTGCGCGTCGCTGTGGTTCATCATGTGCAGCTGCCCGCCATGGGTCCTGTCAAACGTGCGCCGCCGGAATAATCGGCCAAAAGTGTACGGTTTTACCTTGGTTTTACCCTGGTTTTACCCTGGTCTGGCCTTGGCCTGGAGCGTCGGTGCTTTGGGGGGCGAGAAGTGCCCGGCCTGCCCTGCGGACTCCGGCTTACAGGCCCGCTCCTCGCTCTCCTCTTTCTGTCCTCCCGCTGACACAGCCGCCCTTGGCCCTCGTAGCTTCAGCGAAGTGGGCTCGGCCGCCACGCATTATCATGTGGCACAGCCGCCCCCGGCTGTGAATTCCGAGATGCATCCTTCCGCCCGAATCCGCCGCTCCGTTTGTCGTCATTCCGCACAACACCCGACAGTTGCCGAATTACAGGCCCGCTTTTCGGCCATTCTGCAGTCCGAAGATTCCGCCCAGAACTCCGCTGGAGTCCTTGACCAATTCGACTGACCAGCGGCGGCTACCAAGAGTCGGGGTGAAACGGCCTATGGACGACGAATCGGAAACCATACGGCGGATTTCGCTCACGCGCTGTTGCCATGAATTGCACAAGGCCCGCACCAGCTGTCTTCCCCCGCCTCAATCCTCTCCTATTGGGAAGTGACCTACGGGACATTTCAACAGGCTCGACATTACGCCCCGCACCACGAGAAGCCTTGATAGCAGCCGGGCGAAACGAGTATAGTCTCCTGGTCACTTGGTCACTAAAGGGCGATGGAACAATACAATGAGCGCGGAACGCGAATTCATTGAGGCGGCAGAGCGGATCTGGCAGGAGGCCGTGGCGTCGCGGTATATGTACCGCGGCATGTGCCTTGAGGACCTCTCCGACCCGCTGGACCCTCAAGCCGATCCCTTCCGGCCTATCCGTCCAGAGTTGTGCCACCTGCTTGAGATCCTGCAGGCACAGGTGTCTCGCGGATTCCGTTTCACAGTCCACGAAGACTATAGCTCCTTCTCCTTCGATCTGAAAGACATCCTCGATTGGTCGAAACGCGATCTCGACAGCCCCGGCATAGGTTTTGCTTCAATTCACCACAGTGCACTGGGATATGCACACAACTACCGCGGCAGCCAGCTCAAGCAGAATCTCAAGTACATCACGGATCACCTCCCGGAGCGCAAAGACGATCCCATCCTGCGGGCGGGAATGACGGCCGCCGGCTGGGCGCTGGTGGAGCGAGTGAGCGAGTGGGTATCGAGCGGCGACCTGGTGTGCACCAAGGTCGTCATTTGGGTGCGACGCACGTCACCCGCGTTTGAGGTGAACGAGGGAGCCCTGCCGCTGGGATCCCTTGACTACTTCATGGGCAGGGTCGTGGCAGCCGTCGAGCGCGAGGGGCTTTCACGCACACCGCAGGCGATTCAGCATGTTCTCCCTCCCGAGCAGCGCGAGTTCAACGTCCGAGCGCAGCGTCCCATCTCTCGCTCTGAGATCGAGAAGATCGAAGAGGTTCGCTCCACCAGTTGGCGGCCGATTGACCCGTAGGCAGAACTCAAACCGGACGCGGAACCGTTCTCATCACTTTCCCGGCACGCGACAGTTGCCGCATTACAGGCCCATTCCTCGACCGGCTTGCTCCGACCATCGTCGCGCACAGCGAATCACGTGATCG
Organism: Armatimonadota bacterium; assembly: GCA_035527535.1. Lineage (NCBI taxonomy): Bacteria > Bacillati > Armatimonadota > Armatimonadota bacterium. Next base: position 65,703 of record DATLAK010000171.1, on the reverse strand, counting down.
ACGGTCCGAAGGGCCTGTTCGCGTTGACAGCAGCGGAGCCTCAACCTACAATGGCTCAGGGGCGGCAACAAGCCGTCAAGTGCCCGTATCGCCCTAAGCGGCCGGATCGCGCGCCCCTGAGTCTGTCGGTCACCAGGAGGCACTGACACCGTGAACTTTCCATTTGAACTGAAGTGCGAGATAAGGGAGGTGCCTGGGGCCGCTACTTCGAGCATCACTGTCTATGGGGGCCTCACCACGCTTGTCGGCCCCAATGGCTCGGGGAAGACTCAAGTCCTTCGGGCACTTAAGTCGGCGGTCCGTCCGCTTGTCGCGCAAGGCAAAGTCCATTTCTTGTCGGCCGGCCGTTCCGCGCCCGTCGAGCAATACCGCTCGGATTGGGACGGGAGCAGAGGAGATTCACTGAACTACGATGAGGCAGCTTTCGGCGGGAGGAAGTTGCGCGATAGACGGCATCTCAGTGAGGCCGTGACGGGGGACTTTCATACGCTCAGCTTCCGAGCTGACCTGCAGATCAAAATCGCGGAGCGACTCCGTAGGCTCTTCAATCGTGACGTTCTTCTCGACTGGGACGAAGGCAGGCTGAGGGTGAGATTCGTAAGGCTGGACTCGTCCCATCCGCCCTACTCAGTGGCGCGAGAGGCGAGCGGACTGCTGCAGCTGGTGGTGCTCTTGGCGGCCCTTTATGATGACGAGGTCGCCGCGCTCCTCATAGACGAGCCGGAAGTCTCCCTCCACCCCCAACTTCAAGCGTTCTTGCTTCGCGAGATTCGTGAGGTTGCAGGCGATCCGAGTACCCCTGGCAAGAAGCTCGTGTTCATCGCGACACACTCCACCGAGATGATTGATATCAGGCGCCCCGAAGACGTGGCAAGCATAGTCTTCTGCTGCGATCCAGATCGTCCCCCCATCCAAGTGAGTCCCGAAAGGCCCGAGCTGAAAAACGCCCAACTACGCGCTCTTCTCCCGCACTTGAGTCACGCACACAAGTTGGCGTTCTTCTGTGCGCGACCCCTGCTTGTCGAAGGCCCAAGTGATGCCTTCATCTGCACAGAGTTGGACAACCGACTCAGCCTCTACCTCGCGCCGACAGGAGCCCAACTTGTACCTGTGATGGGCAAAGGGCGAATGCCCATCGTAGCAAAGTTACTCAAGCTCATCGGCAAGTCACCCATCGTCCTAGCAGATGTCGATGCCATCGCCGATGGCCTCGACCTTGTCAGCGTCTACGCAAGCGACTCCTCTGTTGCGAAAGCCGCCAATGCCAAGGGCTATTCCGATGCGCACGCGTTCGCGGCATCAGTGCACGGTGATTTCTGCCACTTGGCCGATGCTCAATGGCACGACATAGCACCCCACGCCGAGCAGCACCCGTACTGGCAGCTTCGAGACCCCACTAAGAACGAGGTGGCGCAGAAGAGGCGCGCAGCTCTCGCGGCCCTCATGAGCATGTCAGCCGCCGAACGAGCTTCAATGTCCAACACCGTACAGTGGGTCGCGATATACGACAGGGTCACCGCCTTACTTGATTTCCTTGAGACTGCCGGGTGCTTTGTTTTTCGAAGGGGCACCATCGAGTGCTACTATGGAACCGTGGATGCCCGAACCGCCGCAGGGAAGCCTGGCGAAGCGCTCGTTGAGGCAACGACATTTGCGCAGGCAGATAGTGCGCTTCTTGAGGCGCAGTACGCCGATGCTCTCCGCGCACTTAGATTTGCAGCGCGCGTCCAGTCGATCGATGAGAGGGAAGCCCTACGTGAACTTCTTTTGGCCGTGTCCGCGCCGGCCCTCGCGGTCCTATGCAAGGACACGACCCCCGAGCAACTTAACCAGCTCGCGCTCAGATTGCTATCGGACAAGGCGTCCCTGCTCCGTCTTGAACCGAGCGCCGGAGACTCGGGGCAACCCCGACTAACGATCCATCTAAACTCCGCCGTCCTTCCTTCCACCGGGTTCCCAATCCGCCTCGACAAGGGCTGCAACCCGGTCACGGAGGTTGACCGCCAACTGGGCATCGACTCCTCGGATGGCGTTTGAGTGGCCATAGACAATACATGATCGCCGGAAAAGGCCCCTGCCGGCGCCCGCGCGATTCCCACGTGGCTTGCCCCCCGAGCTATCCCCAATCGGCTCCAAGCAGCGGCCACATCGCCTTCCTTCGCAAGGCTCTTTCCTGTGGGCCACCGCGCGCAAGGATTGCCTCGAATCTCGCTTGACTTCTGGCTGGCTTCGAGTGACCTATGTAGGCGACAGAACGTGGGTTACAGGAGAGGTCACGCATGGTCACGCAGGCGGCGGAGAATCCGGACTTTCCGGACGCATCTGAGCAGAATACAGGGGCCGAGGAGGGCAGCGCCTTCGACGCCGCGGTTTCGAAGTTTCTGTCGTACCTGCAGGGCTACCGCCACTACTCGCCGTGGACGGTCGGGGCCTATCGCATTGACCTGCGCGAGTTCCAGGAGTTCCTGCTTGAGCAGGGAGGCCGCGTGCCCGCGCCCGCGGAGATCACCCGCCCGCAGGTGGTCGCCTGGGGGCTGAAGCTAACCGGTATGAAGCCGCTCACGATCCGCCGCAAGTATGGCTGCCTCTCGTCGTTCTTCTCCTTCCTCCAGGATCCCTCTGAGATGGCGTTGCCCTCCCAACGGGATGGCAGAGCCACATGGGCCATTGCCAGGGCAACCCTGCCCGCAGACTGCCTCTACCCAAGGTGGCGAGGAATCTGCCCACCGTGCTGTCCGCCGAGCAGGTGCACCAACTGCTGGCGGCGGCACAGACTCCTGACCGCAGGCTATTGGTCCTGCTCTTGCTTTCAACCGGCTTGCGCCGCAGCGAGGCTGCCGGCATCGTGCTGGATCAGGGTGACCTGGAGTATTGCCAACTGCGCGTGCGCGGCAAAGGTAACAAGGAGCGGGTGGTGCCGTTAACACCTGAGGTGGTCGAGGCAATCATGGAATATCTCACCTGGCGGCGGACAAGCGTGGCTTGGCGCGGGCCGACGCAGAGCGGCCACCTCTTCATCAGCCAGATGTGGGGCCAGCCGATAAACGGCGCTCGCATCCATCGCATCGTGCGCCGACTGGTGGAGCGGGCAGGCTTGGCCGGCCAGCGCATCACGGTTCATAAGTGGCTAAGTCGCGCCGCGACCGCCATGGCGGCCTGGCGGCCTAGCCACTCCGCCACACCTTCGCCACCCACCTCGTGCGCAACGGCGTGGACGTCCGCACCGTCCAAGAACTCCTCGGCCACGCCGACCTCGAAACTACCGCCAACTATCTCCACTCCGACACCCGCGCCAAAGAGACGGCGGTGGGGCTAATCGCCAGTCTGACCGGCTCTGCCGCTTCGTGAACCACACAAACTGCGCAGTTCCTTCATCATGGCGGCCGACGCTGCAATAACGAAAGCCGAACGGCGCATGGCTTACGGGCGACATACATGCGGCAGGATGGGCGACAGCACGCGCGGAATACTAGACGACGGATCGGCGACAGGAACGACTTTGGATAGCCAACGATGGAGGAATCTATGTTCCAGGAACTGGCGCAACGGATTGCATACTTGGAGGGACGGATCGCGGAACTGGAGAAGCGTGTTGACCTGCTGCACCTGCTCGTCTTGAAACAGCGGGGTGCAGCGCCCGATCTAGCCCCAACGATACCCCAGATCGAGCAACCGCGGCGACGCGAAGATGACAAGTCCCGCCCCAAGGCGACGATCTAGAGAAGCTCGTGTATCAGGCCAGGGCAGAAGAAGCCCAGAACTGAACTCGAATCGGGTTTGTATTCGCCCTGCGCTAATGTACGAAGCTCTTTGGTGCACCTGCAACTTGATGTATCGGAACCTGGCGAGGTGGGCTCGATGTTGCAGTTGATGTCATGCGAAGGCTGGCCTCCCTCCGGGCTTGCGCTATCCCGCCTCGGCGGGTGAAGATGCGCGGGTCTGGAGAAACCGTGCCGACCAGCGCCCGCATCAAGACCGATAAGACTGACGCGGCTACGCTGGCCCACCTGCTGCGCACCAACCTACTGCCGAAAGCCCACCTGGCCAGTTCCGAAGCGAGGCTAAGCCGCGAGCTCGCCCCGCGGTGGTGGGAGAAGACTCTGTCTCACCCCAATCGCTTCGTGAAGCGCGCCACGCTCAGCATCATGATGACGAGGCCGAAGACCGCGAGCGCGACCACATGCGGCCAGAGGACGTCCAGGCCGCTTCCCTTCAGGAAGATACCGCGGACGATGGTCAGGAAGTAGCGGAGCGGGATTGCGTAGGTGACCCATTGGATCACCCGCGGCATGTTCTCGATCGGGAAGATCAGACCCGAGAGAATGAAGGAGGGGAACATGAAGAAGAAAGCGGTCATCATCGCCTGCTGTTGAGTGTGCGAGATGGTGGAGATGAAGAGGCCGGATCCGAGGCTGGTGAGTAGAAACAGCGCGGCCAGCGCAAACAACAGCATCAGGCTCCCCGCGATTGGCACGCGAAACCAGAGTGAGGAGACCAGGAGCACCAGCACCACGTCAACGAAGCTGATCACGATAAAGGGAACCGTCTTGCCCACCATCAGTTCGCGGGCGGTGATTGGCGTCACGACGAGTTGCTCCAGCGTCCCGATCTCTCGCTCCTTCACGATGGCAAGACAGGTGAGCATCATCGTCGTGTTGAGGAGGATCATGCAAAGCACGGCGGGGACCATGAAGTTGACGCTCTTGAGTTCTGGGTTGTACCAGACGCGCAGCCGGCTCTCGACGCGTGGAAGTGGAGCAAGGCGACCGATCCGAGCCACCTCTATCTGGCCCGAGTAGGTCGCGGCCACACCCGCCACGTAGCCGGAGATGATACCGGCGGTGGTCGAGTCGGAGCCGTCGAGGATGACTTGCGCCGCGGCAGGAAGCCCCCGCGCAAGATCCTTGGCAAACCCCCGCGGGATGTGCACGGCCACCTGCACCGCGCTGGCATCGAGCAGCGGCTGAATCTGATCCGGGCGCGTCACCCATCGGTCCAGGTCGAAGTACCCGGAGTGAACGAAGCGGGCGACGAGGGCGCGGCTGGCCGGCGTGTGGTCCTCGTCGTAGACGGCCATGCTGACGTGGCGGACATCCGTGGTGACCGCGTAGCCAAAGAGGATGAGCTGGAGCACGGGCGCCACCACCACCATCCGCAGCAGTCGCGGATCGCGGCGCAACTGGAGAAACTCTTTCTTGATGATGCGCAGGACGCGTCGCCAGTTCACCGCCGCGCCTCACAACTTCTTCCGGAATCGAAACGAACAGAGCCCGATCAAGGCCACGCTGTACAGCAGCAGAATCAACGCCGGCTCCCACAGAATCGAGATCCCGATTCCCTTAAGGAATATCCCACGCACGATCACCAGGAAGTGGCGGGCGGGGACGAAGTTCGTGATCCATTGTAGGACCGGGGGCATGGCCCGGATGGGGAAGACGAAGCCGGAGAGCAACATGGCGGGGAGCTGGGTGACGAGCATGGCCACGGTCATGGCTGTCTGCTGGCTGGTGGAGACGGTCGAGATCAGCAGGCCGATCGCCAGTGAGGTCAGCAGGAAAAGGGCGGACAGGCCGAGCAGCAGGGAGGGGCTGCCCCTGAGCGGCACGTGGAAAAGCAGCAGCCCGGCCAGGATGACGAGGACGATATCCACGAAGGCGATCGCCGCATACGGCAGAAGCTTCCCCAGCATCAGCTCGTGGGGCATCACCGGCGAAGCGATTAACGGCTCGATGGTGCCGCGTTCCCGTTCCCGCGCCACGGTCATGGAGATAAGCAAGGCCGCGAGCATGCTCAAGATGACTGCGATCAGACCCGGCACCAGGAAGTTGGTGCTGCGCAGCTCCGGGTTGTACCAGACCTGTCCCCGCATATCGAGCGGGCCCAGCCCGCTGTCCCCGGGCAGGCCGGCCCGCCTTAAGGCCTCAACGGTGACCTGCCGGGAATACTGCTGTACCGCCAGCGCGGCGTAGCCAATCGCCGTGCTCGCGGTGGTGGAGTCGGAACCGTCGATGATCACCTGCACGGGGGCAGGCCGGCCCGAAGCCAGCTCGGTGCCGAACCGGGCCGGGATGATTAGAGCGACCTTCGCCTCGCCCCGGTCGAGCGCGGATTCCACCTCCTGGTAGCTGGTCAGGCTGCCCGCGAGATCGAAGTACTCGCTGTGAGAGAAGGCGCCTATCAGGTCGCGCCCGGCCCGGGTGTGATCCTGATCGTAGACGGCCAGCGTCAGATGCTTCACATCCAGGTTGAAGGCGTATCCGTACAGGACCAGCATGAGCACGGGCAGCGCGATTACCACCAGCAGCGTGCGCGGGTCGCGCCGGATCTGGAGGGACTCTTTCCAGGCGATCATCCAGGTGCGCAGCAGCATAGCCTAGCTCGTAACCTCCCGCGCCTCCCGGTCGGCGCGCTCGATCAACGAGACGAAAACATCTTCGAGCGACGGCAGAATGGGTTCCACACTGATGACGGACAGGCCGGCGTTGGTGAGCGCGGCGCGTACCACCGCCGCGGGCTGCGGCTCGTCCGGCACGACCACGTGGAGGTTGCTCCCGAACACGGCGACGTCGCCCACGCGGGGGTCGGTCTCCAACACGCCCAGAGCCTCCATCAGCGGGCGCGCGGAGACCTCCAACAGGACCCCGGAGGCGGCCTGTGCTTTCAGTTCGGCCGGGGCGCCGAGAGCGATCAGCTTGCCGCCGTAGATCAGCCCCAGCCGGTCGCAGTGCTCCGCCTCGTCCATATAGTGTGTGGTCACGAACACGCTCACCCCCTGCCCGGCGACGGTGTAGATCAGGTCCCAGAACGTGCGCCGCGACACCGGATCCACACCTGCCGTCGGTTCATCGAGGAAGAGCGCCTGCGGCTCGTGGACGACCGCGCAACCCAGGGCGAGTCGCTGCTTCCACCCGACAGCCAGCTCGCGGGTGAGACTCTTCGTGCGATCCTGGAGGTCCGCCATCCGGAGAATCCAGGACTTGCGTTCGGCCATGCGCCCCAGGGGAACGCCGTACACGTCGGCATAGAACTCGATGTTCTCCTCGACCGTCAGGTCCCCGTAGAGGGAGAACTTCTGGCTCATGTACCCGATGCGCTGCTTGATCTGTTCCGACTCCGTCATCACGTCGTAGCCGACCACGCGGCCCCGGCCGGAGGTCGGCAGGAGAAGGCCGCAGAGCATGCGAATGGTCGTTGACTTGCCCGCGCCGTTGGGTCCCAGGAAGCCGAAGACCTCCCCTTTGGGCAAGGAGAACGAGATCCGGTCCACCGCCAGGAACTTGCCGAACCTCTTCACCAGGTTCTCGACCGCCACCGCCGGTTCGCCGTTCGCCATCCCGCTCATCGCGCCCCTTCCGATACCAGCGACACGAACACGTCCTCCAGGCCGGGAGCCGCGCGGCGCGAGGAACGTACCAGGACGCCGTGCTGGCCCAGCACGGAGAGGAGCGCGGGCTCGTCCCGCGCCACGTCGGACACCCACACGTGCAAGCGGTCACCGAAGACCTGCACGCCCAGCACCTCCGGGCGCTCCGACAGCGTTGCCTTCGCCTGGCGTTGGGGCTCCGCGACGATCTCCAGCAGGTCGCCGCGCATTTGCTGCCGCAGGGCCTCCGGCGTATCACACTGGAGAATCCGCCCCTTGCTGATGAGGGCCACCCGATTGCATCGCTCCGCCTCGTCCATGTAAGGCGTGCTGATGAACAGCGTCATGCCCTCTCGGAGGAGGGAGTAGAGGATCTTCCAGAAATCACGGCGGGACACGGGATCGACGCCGGTGGTCGGCTCGTCGAGAAAGAGCACTTGCGGCCGGTGGATGAGCGTACAGGCGAGCGCCAGCTTCTGTCTCATGCCTCCGGAGAGATGCTGGGCCAGGCGGGTGCGAAATGGTGCCAGCCGGCTGAACTCGAGCAACTCCTGCTCCCGTCGCAGCCGCTCCCTTTTCGGCACGTGGTAGATGTTGGCGAAGAAGAGCAGGTTCTCCGCCACCGTCAGGTCTCCGTAGAGGCTGAATTGCTGAGGCATGTAGCCGATGCGCTGCTTTACCTGCTCGGGCCGGCGGCGCACGTCGAAGCCGGCCACCTCCGCCTCTCCGCCGTCCCCGTCGAGAATGCCGCAGAGTATGCGAATCGTGGTCGTCTTCCCCGCGCCGTCCGGTCCGACCAGGCCGAAGATCTCGCCCGGCGCAACCTGGAGGGCGAGGCCGTCCACGGCCGTCACTTCGCCGAAGCGTTTGCGCAGACTCGAAGCGCGGATGGCTGAGGAGACAAGCGGCTGGTCCATCGCGCTCCTCAGCGGCTCGCCTTCTGGAGCGGCGCGCCCACCAGGATGGAGGCGTCCACGGGCATCCCCGGTTTCAACTCTTGGTTCGCATTCTCCACCTCGATCTTCACCCCGAACACGAGCTTCACGCGCTCCTCCTTGGTCTGCACGTTCTTGGGGGTGAACTCGGGTTCCTGGGAGATCTCGATGACGCGGCCGCGGTACACCTTCCCCAGGTACGTATCGCTCCTCACCTCGGCAGACTGCCCGAGCTTCACCCGTCCCAGGTCTGTCTCCGAGACGTAGGCGCGCAGCCACACGTGGTCAAGCGCGGCGACCCGGACGATGGGCGTGCCCGGGGAGACGAAATCGCCGGGCTCGAGGTTGCGCAAGGTCACGGTGCCATCCATAGGGGCAGTGATGGCCGCATAGCTCTGCTGCACGCGTGCCGTCTCAACGGCGGCCTTGGCTTGCGCGACGCGGGCCTGCGCGGCAGCGATGGTCTCGCGGCGGGGACCGACGAGGGCGAGATCGAGGGTGGCCCTGGCCGCCTTCACCTGCGACTCGGTCTGCTGCAATGCGGCGCGGGCGATGCGGATGTCCTCCTGGCGGGAGCCGCGCTCGGCCTCCAGCAACCGCTGCCGCGCGGCATCCAACTGCGCGGCCGCGGTGTCTCGCTGCGTGCGCGCCAGATCCACCTGCTGGCGCGCCACCGCACCGTTCACCTCCAGGCGCGTCGCCCGGCCAAGCTCTGTCTCCGCGTAGTCGAGCGTCACTTGCGCCTGACGCACGCCGGCGCGGAGCTGGGCGATGTCCTCCCGGCGCGGGCCGGCCCTCACGAGATCGAGACGCGCCTTCGCCTGGTCCTTGGCATTCACCGCCGCCTCGTACTGCGCCCGCGCGCTAGCGATGTCCTGCGGACGACTGCCGGCCTGCAGTTCCCCGAGCTGCGCCTCCGCCGTCTGGGCCGCGCTCTGCGCCTGCGCCACCTGGGTGTCCAGAGCCGCTGCATCGAGCGACGCAATGCGCTGACCCGCCCGCACCCGGTCACCCTCTTGCACCGTCAAGGAGATCAGCTTGCTAGGCGTCTGCGTGGTTACGTCCACCTCGGTCGCCTCGACGGTGCCGTTCCCGAAGAGCCGGTCCGAAGGTGGCTGCTCACGGCCGGCCCGCACATGCCAAACCGCCGCCGCGGCGGCCCCGAGCAAGAGCAGTGCCCCAGCAGCGAGCCATGGGGATGGTCGCCTTCTCATCGGTGGCGCTCCTTTCCGCTGCTTCTTTCGGGATGGCGGCGCACGCCGTCGAGAAGAATGGAAGTCAGCGTATCGGCCACCCGCCTGGGTGGGTAGCGCCTCATCTCATCGGGAAGCACTGTAGGCAAGATGACTCCGACCATGAGGAAAAGCCCGATCAGCGCCCCTGCGGCGAGCTTAGTGTCGACTGCCGAAACTGCCCTGCCCGCGTGTGCTCGGCGATCCTCTTCTCGAGGAGTGCCAGCCTAGGCCTGGCCACCTCGGCATATCGGCGAGCGAACTCCTCGTCGAAAAGCACCTCTCCGATAATGACCTTCAAGAGGGGCAGGGGCTGCGCGGCGGTGGAGAAGCGGTCGAGGAAGAACCGGCGGAAGGGCTCGTCGCCGTCGGCCTGCGGGGGCTGCAGCAGTGCCCTCACACGCGCGGTGGCCTCGCGCTCGATGAACGCAAAGAGGATGTCCTGCTTGCCGGCGAAGTGCTTGTAGATGGTACCCTCAGAGATACCAGCCTCACGGGCGAGCTCTTTGGTCGTAGTCCGGGCGAAGCCCTGACGGGCGAAGAGCCGGATCGCTGCCTCCATGATCTGGGCGCGGCGCTCCTCTGCACGCCGCCAGCGCTGATTCGGTTCTATCTTCCGACTCATGTCAGCACTCTCGTGAACGCGAGGTGATGTGACTGCTCACTTTCGAAAGTGAGCAGTCACTCAAATGGTCATTATCTACCATACTGGACCCAAGGAGTCAAGAGGCCCAGGTTCCACCTAATGCGATCCCGGGGGTGACCGTTTCTCGTTGGGATGGCTGGGCGCACACCCGGGCGCGATCTCGTAGGGGCAAGGCATCCCTTGCCCCTACATCCGCGGTCGTTCACCCCCCGCACTCAGGGGCGACGACCGGGCGTGGCAGCAGCCCCGCATGCTCCACGATCTCGGGCACTTTGCGCTCCCATTCGATGGCCTGGAGGTGCACCCCGCGCACGCCCTCGATCTCCCGCGCCTGCTCGATCAGCTCGACGCTGATGCGGATGCCCTCCTGCTCCTGGTTGCCCCGCGCTTGCTGCTTGTCGTCGCCGGCAGCGTCGCGCGCCCGGGCCATGCGCTGCATGAGCTCCTGGGGCACGCTCACCCCCGCCACCGCGCTGTCCATGTACTTGAGCATCCCCAGGTTGCGCGGGACGATGATACCGGCCAGAAGGGCCGTCCGCTCGTGCAGCCCCAGGTCGCGGGCGCGCGCCATCTGCTGCCGGAAGAGGTCCATGTCGTAGACGCCCTGGGTTTGGATGAAATCGGCGCCGGCCGCGACCTTCTTGCCCAGGCGCAGCGGCCGGAAGTCAATGGGGTCGCCCATGGGCGTCCACACCGCGCCGATGAAGAACGGCGGTCGCAGCTCGATCTCGTCCCCGCCCTGCTGGCGGCCGTCGTCGCGCAAGCCCTTGAGAATGGACACCAGCTGGATGGAATCCACGTCATAGACGTTCTTGGCGCCGGGGTGGCCCTTGAGTCTGCCGGCGGCGCCGAAGGACTGATGGTCGCCGGCGATGCACAGGCAGTTGCGAATCCCCAGCGCCGCCGCCCCCAGCAGGTCGGCCTGGATGGCGATGCGGTTGCGGTCGCGGCAGGTCATCTGCAGCACCGGCTCCAGCCCCTCGCGCATGATGAGCACCGCCGAGGCCAGGCTCGACATGCGCACCACCGCGGTCTGGCAATCAGTGATGTTGAAGGCGTCGGCGTAGCCCTTGAGCAGGCGCGCCTTCTCCAGCACCACCTCCGCGTTGCAGTCCATGGGGGGGCCGATCTCCGCGGTCACCGCGAAATGCCCCGCCGCCAACACCCGCTCCAGGTTGCTGCCGCTGTTCATGATGCCGCCACGCTCTCCTTTTCCGCCGTTTCCTCACCCTCGACCGCGATCTGGCGCAGATCCTCGCGCACCACCCGGCGCGGTCCGCCGTGCGCCGAGTGCGACCAGTCCCGCGCCGGCGTCAGCTCCGCTAACCGGTCGAGCGTACCCAGCTTCCGCATGCGCTCGATGATCAGCGCCCAGGCGCAGTCCACGTCGGGGCTGATCTCGCACTTGCCCTGGTTGCTGCCCCCGCACGGGCCGTTGAGGATGGACTTTGCGCAGCGCGCGACGGGACAAATCCCTCCCGTCAGGTGCAGCACGCACTCGCCGCAGCCCGCGCACATCTCGGCCCAGACCCCGGGCTCGGTGCACGCGCCGTAGAACTTGGTGTCCACCCCCGGAAACACCGGCACCTCGCCCAGCCGCTCGGCCAGGAAGTTGACGCCGACCCCGCAGGCCAACGACAGCACGGCGGCGATGCCTTCGCGCTCCACCAGCTCGATGATCGGCTGAACGAACTCCGGCTCGCACTGGCGCGTGACGCAGTCCTCCACCAGCTCCTGCGCGCGCTGGTCCCGGCGCGCGGCGATGCGCAGCGCGCCGGCGACGGTCTTGACTTCCTTCTCACCTCCCGCGTGACACACGGTCACGCACTCCCCGCAGCCCACGACCAGGACCTTGCTGTACTGCCGGACGAACCCCTCGACCTCACTCAGTGACTTTGCTTCCGCTACAATCATTCTGCCTCGCCTCTTTGCTCGACCGGGGCGCGCTCGAGCCTTGTCTTGAAGTCATCCCAGATGGTGGGCCAGGAGGCCTCGGCCGTCCCCACCGTCCGCGCCAGCTCCAACCGCTCGCGGCCCAGGCCCAACTCGTCCAAGATGCGCCGTACCTGTTCGACCCTCATCGCCAACTGCTCGTCGGCGGTCGGATAGGCGCAGTCACCCTCGGCACAGGCGATGACGCACACCCCGGCGGCGCCCATCTCGAACGGTTTCAGCAGGTCCGGCACGCTTAGCCGCGCCACGCACGGCACGACCACCCGTGCCACGCCGGTGTCCTTGACCTCCTGCGCGGTCTGCTCCAGCAAGCGCCGACTGGTAGTGGCAAACAGGCAGCCGAACGACACCACCAGCGTGGGCGGCGCCGCCGCCTCCAGAGCCCCCACCAGGTGCTGAAGCTCGCTCCCCAGGCGGTCGGGGTCGAAGCGCTTGAGCGCGATCGCCGCTGCCGGGCATACCGCCGCGCACAGGCCGCAGGCTTGACACTTCTCCGCCGGCATGGCCGCCGTGCTGGTCACCGTGGCGACGCCGAACGGACACACCCGCACGCAGGTCAGACAGGCGGCGCAGCGCTCCTCGTCCGGCACCGCCCCGGCGGTGCAAGCCAGGCACCGGCGCGCCTCGGCGCAGGCCTCGGATTCGCAGAAGCACGGCTCGAACTCGGAGAAATCACGCACGCGCGCCTCGGCCGGCGTCAGCGGCACCTCGACGCGCCCCCGGCTGCGTACGCGCCGCAGCACGTCGTCCGGCAGCTCGCTCAGCGCCGGCAACTCCTCCTTGGGCGCCTGCCGCAGCAGCTCGCCGGTGTCCAGGAAATGCGAGATCGCCCGCGCCGCGCGATGCGCGTCCGCCACCGCCTCCACCGCCGCCCCCGGGCCGGTGACGACTTCGCCGCAGGCGAAGACGCCGCGCTCGGAGGTCGCCATCGTTTCCGGATCGTACTGGAGCCGGTCGCCCGGGCGGGTGGCGACCTGCGATCCCTCCACGCATGCCAGATCCGCCCGCTGCCCGATGGAGAGGACGATGCTGTCGGCCGGCAGTTCGGTCGTCTCGCTGTCGTCAAACGACGGACTGAACTTGCCCTGCTCGTCGAACACGCGCACACAGCGCTTGAGGACGATGCCGGTGACGGCGCCGTCCTCGGCCAGCACCTCCTGCGGGCCCCACGACGGGGCCAGCTTGACGCCTTCCTCCAGCGCCTCCTGCACCTCCCAGTCCCAGGCCGGCAGCTCCTTCCGCGACTCCAGTGAAACCGCCGTCACCTCGCCCGCCCCCAGCCGCCGCGCCGAGCGCGCGACATCCATGGCGACGTTGCCGCCGCCGATCACGACCACCCGCTCCCCCAGCGCCGGCGGCCGGCCGGCGGCCACCGCCCGCAGAAACGGCAAGGCCAGCAGCACCCCACGGCTGTCAATCCCCGGCACCCCCAGGGCGCGGCTCTCGCTCAACCCGGTGGCGATGAGCACGACGTCAAAGTCCCGCTGGAGTTGGGCGAGCTGGACTTCCTTGCCGACGGCGCACCGGGTGCGCAGCTCCACCCCCAGCGCCAGGATGTCGTCAATGTCCTCGCGCAGCACCGCGTAGGGCAACCGATAGCGGGGGATGGTCTGCCCCAGCATCCCGCCCGGCGTGTCGGCAGCCTCGAAGACGGTCACCCCGAAGCCCGCGCGCGCCAGATCGTGGGCGGCGGTGAGGCCCGCGGGGCCGGCGCCGATGATAGCGATGCGCTCGCAGCGCGTATGCTCGACCGGGGCGCGGCGGCGCTGGCGATAGTCGCCGGTCGCCTCGACCACGAAGCGCTTGAGCTGGCGCAGCGCGACCGGGGCGTCAACCTGGGCGCGGCGGCAGCTTTGCTCGCAGGGGTGATGGCAGATGCGCCCGCAGACGGAGGTGAAAGGGTTGGCCGCCAGCAGCAGGTCCAGGGCCTCCTCGTAGTGTCCCTCGGCGATGCATTCAGCGTAGCCGCGCGTGTCGGTGTGCACCGGACACGCCGCCAGGCATGGGGCCTGGGGCTCGACCTCGGTACCCATTACCGCCTCCCATAGGTCCCTCGCCCCGGCGTCGCTGGGTCGCTGGCACCGTCCGGGGCAAGAAGATGCGGCACCATCGCGCCCTCCCCGGCCTGCTCAGGCCACTGCCGACTGCGTGCTGCTGGCCGGAGACCGCGCCTGTGCCGCTTTACTATCCATGTTTCCCTTCCGCGGGGTCAAACTCCTTGTGGCTTGTCCTGCGGGGCGACAGGGCCCGGGCTTTCGGGCACCCGCCAACGCCACCGCGCGCAATCGGCGCGAACCGGAGCTCCTGTGGAGCATGGGCTGACGATTGACGGCCGGGTGGGGCTATGGTACACTGCGGGTGCCTGCGTCATCACCGGATGGAATCGAAGCCGTGGGTAAGACAGCAGTCACGGGCATGATGAACGTCCCCCGAAGCAAGTGGGGGACGTTTCGCATTTGAGCAGGCGAGCGCTCGCCGGCAGGAGCGGACCATGGCGTGGCGCCTTGAGGCGATCGAGTGGGAGGACGTGACCATCGTCTCCCGTTTCACCCTCGACCAGGATTTCGAAGCGCAGCGGCTGTTCAAGGTGTCGGTTGGTTTCGTCATCCGGGAAACGCCCGAATATGTGGTGCTGGCGGATGACGTGGACCTGAGCGGCCGGCGCGACTCCCCCAACAACTACGGGGCGATCATTCCCAAGGGCTGTATTCGCAGTCGCCGGGCGCTCCACGACGAGGTTGGGACGGAGCCGGCACAGGGGTCCAAGGGGCAGGGCGGCGGGGGCGCGCTGGTGCGCCGTTTCCTGGAGCGCAATCCTCACGTGGTGGCGACCGCGCACGACATCGGACTGCGCCTGGGGGTGGAGCAGTCGGAGGCGCAGCGTGAGCTGGCGGAGCTGGAGCGCACCGGCGAAGCGCGCCAGATGATGCCGGGCTTGTGGCACAAGGGCAAGCCCGCGGCGCGCCGGAGGCGCTGATCTACCGTCGCTCCTCCGCCATCCGCCGTACCGCCATGGTTGGGTCCTCGCGTACCGCGCCGCCCCCAACCTCATTGCGTAACGCGCTCGCTTGACACGCGAGGCTGGCGTTGGTAGCCTTGCGATGTTGGGCACACCGTGTCGAGGAGAAACGCTGTTGCCTGTTTATGATGTGAGCGACCGCCGCGGGCGAGCCCTGGCGGCGGTGCTGGTGGTGATCGTGCTCGTGGTCATTGCGGTCACGGCGGTAACGTGGCGGATGGTGCGCGAGCGCGGCGCTCGCCCCTACCGGCTGGGGGCGGCGGGGGCGCTGCCGGAGGATATCAGCCGGGCGGTGGCGCGAGTGGCGCCGGCGGTGGTGCGGATTGACACGACGGCGGGGGCCGGGCCGGGAGCGCTCTTGCCGGGGCTGTTTGGGGGTCCCCAGGATCTCTTCCCGCACCCCGGCCAAGGCTCAGGGGTGATCGTCAATGGGCGGCACGGTTATGTCTTGACCAACGCTCACGTGGTGGCAGGGGCGCGCGCGATTTGGGTGGTGCTGCCGTCGGGGCGCAGCTTGCGCGGGAGATTGCTGGGCGCGGATGTGGTCACCGACATCGCGGTGGTGCAGATCCGTGGGCGGAATCTGCCCGAGGCCGAGCTGGGCAGCTCGGAGGCGCTGGCGGTCGGCAGTTGGGTGATCGCGGTCGGCAACCCCTTCGGACTGGAGAACACGGTGACGACGGGCGTGCTGAGCGCGAAGGGCCGTACCATCGCCGGCGAGGGGGCGAGTGCGGTGACGGACCTGCTGCAGACCGACGCGGCAATCAACGCCGGCAACAGCGGCGGGGCCCTGATTGACCTGCGCGGGCAAGTGGTGGGAATGCCGACCGCGATCGTGCCCTATGCCAAGGGCATCGGTTTCGCGGTGGCGAGCGACACCGTGAAGGCCGTCCTGCCGGAGCTGGTGCGGGCGGGCAAGGTCTCCTACCCGTGGTTGGGCATCGCCTACGGGACGCCGCGGACGCAACCGGGCGCGGTCGTCGAGCGCGTGCTGCCCCATACGCCGGCGGCGCGGGCGGGGCTGCGCCAGGGTGACCTGATCGTGGCCCTGGACGGACGCGCGGTCCGACGCAGGGAGGACGTCGCGCGCATCATCCGCGCCAAACGCCCTGGGGACAAGCTGACGATAACCATCCGCCGCGAGGGCGAGGATCGGAAGATCGGGTTGCGCCTGGCGGAGATGGCGCGGGAGCGCTAGACGCGACATGGACTGGCTCACTCCCGGGTCATGGACGAACCGACTCGCCACTCGAGCGCTCACTCTTCCCAGTCTCCCGCGCGGCCCTGGCTGGGCGCGGATCCTGGGCGCGCTGGCCCTGGTCTGCGCCGCCCTCGCGGGCGGCGGGTGCCCGCGCAGCATGACCACCAACGGCTGGCCCGAGGCCGAACCCCCTGCGCGCGCGAACCTTGCCGCGGCGCAGGAGGCTTGCGGCGCGGCAAATATCGTGATCTGTGTCATCGACGCCGCGCGCGCGGACCACCTGGGCTGCTATGGCTACGACCGGCCCACCACGCCGGAGATAGACCGCGTGGCGGCGCACGGCACGCGCTTTACCCATGCCGTGACCGATGCCCCCTTCACCCTCGCCGCCATTACCTCGCTGTACACCGGCCAGTACTACGATACCCACGGCGTGTCCACCGCCTCCATGCGCATCCCGACCGAGTTGGTGACCCTGCCCGAGGCCTGTCGCGCGGCGGGCATGCGCACGGCCGTTATCACCGGCAGCGGGATGATCATTCGCGGCCACGGTTTGGGCGACGGCGTTGACCATTTCCAGGTCATCCTCGACCGCGACCCGGCGCAGGGCAGCGTCCCCGCGCTGCGCAAGGCCTGGGGTGCATGGCTCGACGACAACCGGGACGAGCGCTTCTTCCTCTACGTCCACATCATGCCGCCCCATCACCCCTACGAGCGCGCGGGGCCGTTTCGCGGCCGGTTCGACCGGAACTACCGGGGGGCGCTGCCGCCGACCAGCGAACTCCTGCTGCAGCGCGATGCCGACGTGCTCAAGCTGTCGCCGCGCGATGTCACGCATATGGTCGACATGTACGACGAGGCGCTGGCCTACGCCGACTGGGCGGTAGGGCGACTGGTGGACGACCTGCGCGCGCGGGGCTTGCTCGACAAGACGGTGCTGGTCCTCTTGGCTGATCACGGCGAGGCCTTCGGCGAGCACGGGCAGTTCCTGCACGGCAATACCGTGTACAATGAGATGACTCACATGCCGCTGATCTTGCGCTTTCCCGCCGGGGTGAAGGGCGCGGCGGCGGAGGTGGACAGCCTGATCCAACTCAGCGACTTGGCGCCGACCCTGGGCGCGCTGTGCGGGTTCCAGATGCCGCAGGAACAGGTGCAGGGCCTGGACGCCTCGGGCGTGATCTTCGGCGACCGCGCCAACGCGCGCCCGGCCGCTTTTTCAACGTGCCTCGCTTTGCCCCGGATTCAGCATGCGGTGGAGATCCCGGGCGCCAAGGGCATCTTCAATGACCGCGGCCGTCTGGTACAGGTGTTCGACCTCAAGGCGGATCCCCTCGAGCGCCGGAACCTCATCACCCGTCGTCCCGAGCTCGCGCAGCGACTGTCGGCGCTGTGGCGGGCGTGGGCCGAGCGCCAAACCTATATCCGCGGCGCGCCTCCCGCCAAGGAGGGCGAGCTCGACCCCGACATCCGCGAGTGGCTGCGGACGCTGGGCTATCTCTGAGCTGCCAGGACGCGCGGCCGGGCGCCGCTACTCTCTACTTGACCCCATCGCAGGTGCGAAAACGGTGCCAAGATCGCGGCGCCTTGTGCGGCCGCGCTGGCAAGGTCTGCCCTGGGCAAGGTCGAAGGCACGTTCGCGCCCGGCGAAGTGAGAGTGCGGGTCGGCGGAGCGGCATTCCGTCGGCTTCGGGGAGGCCTTATGCAATACGGTCGTTTCAGCGATGACGGCAGGGAGTTCCTCATAACCACCCACTCCCCCCCGCGGCCATGGATCAACTACCTGTCGAATGAACACTACTGCGCCCTGTGCTCGCACACGGGGGGCGGTTATTCGTTCTACGAGAGCGCGGGGTATGACCGCATCCTGGGGGGGTACCCGTCGCTGGCGGTGCTGCGCGACCGCCCGGGGCGCTACATCTACGTGCGCGACGCGGATAACCCCAAGCACTGCTGGGGGCTGACGTGGCAGCCGACGATGGTGGAGCCGGAGCGCTGGGAGAGCGGCCACGGTCAGGGCTATACCTGGGTGCGCTCGCTGTACTTCGACCTCGAGGGCGAAGTCACGTTCGTCGTGCCACGCGACGACGACCTCGAGCTGTGGCTGGTCAAGCTGCGCAACACCGGCGCGCAGCCCCGCAGCTTCAACCTCTTCTTCTACGCCGACTGGTGCCTGGGCAACTACGCCTACCACCTGACCGAGCACGCTTTCGCCGAGCTCTTCACCCAGACCTGGGTCGCGGACGGCATCATCCACGCCACCTCGCGCTACTGGAACAAGCCGACGCGCGACGGCTTGCCGCCCAATGAGGCGTGGGACAAGCTCGCCTTCTTCGCCGGCGACTTCGAGGTGCACGGCTACGACACCTCGGAGGAGGACTTCATCGGCATGTACCGCTCGTGGCACTGCCCGCTGGCGGTGGAGCGAGGGGCGTGCTCCAACACCGCCGCCAGCGGCAAGGCGGCGGCGGCGGCACTCCAGCACAACCTATCGCTGGCCCCCGGCGAGGAGCGCGAGCTGGCGGCGATCCTGGGCGTGGCCTTCGACCGCGAGGGCGTCCAGCGCCTGGTGCGCAAGTACCGCCGGCGCGGCGCGGGCGCCGCCGCCGTGGCGCAGGTCAAGTCATACTGGGATTCCTACCTTGCGCGGGTCCGGGTGCGGACTCCGGACCCGCGCTTCGACCTGTCGGTCAACATCTGGAACAAGTACCAGGCGTGGGTGACCGCGCACTGGTCGCGCATGGACTCCTACTACATCGGCGGGGGCTCGATCGTGGGCTTCCGCGATAGCTGGCAGGACCTGCTCGGGGTCTTGCCCAACGACCCCCGGTGGAGCCGGCAGCGCATGCTCTACCTGCTGCGCCACCAGTTCTCCGACGGTAGTTGCCTGCACAACTGGGACCCGCGCACCGACATCGGCGTCAAGAGTGGGCATTCCGACGACCCCTTGTGGCTCGCTCTGGGCATGGTCTTCTACCTCAAGGAGACGGGCGAGTTCGGCCTCCTGGACTCGCGCGTGCCCTACCACGACGGCCCGGAGGGAACGGTCTACGAGCACCTGGTGCGGGCGATTGACTACACGTTGGGCCGCTTCAGCCCACGGGGCCTGCCGCTGATGGGCGCCGCCGACTGGAACGACGGCCTCGACTTCGTGGGACGCGAGGGGCGCGGTGAGAGCGTGATGGTGGCCGGCCACCTGTGCTGGATGCTGCACGAGGTGCGCGAGCTCGCGCAGCGCCGCGGCGACGAGCGGCGGGCGCGGCGCTACACCGCCGAGTGCTCCTTGCTCGCCGATCGCGTCAATGACCTATGCTGGGACGGCGAGTGGTATATTCGCGCGACCACGGATGAGGGCCGAGTGCTCGGCTCCGCGCACGACGAGGAAGGCCGCATCTTCCTCAACGCCCAGACCTGGTGCGTGATCGCGGGCATCGCCGCCGACGAGCGCGCGCGGCGGTGCCTGGACGCGGTGGCGGAGCATCTCGACACCCCCTACGGCCCGTGCCTGTTCCTGCCCGCCTACCGTCGGCCCGATCCCGAGATCGGCATCATCACCCGCTTCGCCCCCGGCACCAAGGAAAACGGCACCATCTTCAACCACCCCGTGTGCTGGGCCATCATCGCCGAATGCAAGCTCGGACGCGGCGACCGCGCCTACGACCTGTGGCGGCGGACGTCGTTCATCACCCGCGGCGAGGAACCCGACGTCTACAAGGCTGAGCCCTACGTCTATTCCGAGTTCGTGTGCGGGCCCGATTCCGAGGACTTCGGTCAGGGGGAGTTCTCGTGGGCCACTGGCACCGCGGCGTGGATGTGGCGGGCGTGCTTGGACTGGATCCTGGGCGTCCACCCGGCGTGGGACGGCCTGAGAATAGACCCCTGCATGCCCGGCGAGTGGGAGCGCGCCGAGGTCACGCGGCCCTTCCGCGGAGCCACCTATCACATCGTAATCGAGAAGCCCAGGGGCGTATGCTGCGGCGAGGTCACGCTCACCTGCGACGGGGAGCAGCTCGCGGGCAACATCATCCCGCCCCACGACGACAATGAGACCCACGAAGTGCGCGCGGTAGTGCATCCACGCCGGTGAGGGGGACGCGCGGTCTTCATCCCCACGCGCCCCGAATGTACTCAAGTGCCGCGCACTGTGCGCGCAAGCATGGGCGCGCGCCCTGCTTCCCGAAAGGAGAGCGTAGAACGCTGACCGCCCCGACATGTCGGGGCGCCAACCCGAATCATAACTGATCCGGGTTGGCGGGGGGCAGCATGGACTCCAGGCGTGAGCGCACGATGTGCGCCGTGTCGGCGAGCGCGGAGGTGCGGAGCGCGACCGCCGACCAGTCATCGAGGTACCAGCGCAGCCGCCCCAGCCATGCCTCGGCGCCGAACTTGCGCGCGAAATTGGCGGCGGCCCCGGCGTAGCTCAAACCCTTGAACAGCGCCGCGTAGTCGGCGGCCGCGGGGGCGCCGGGGGGAAGCGGCTCGGTCTCGGCCTTGGCGACCGCCTCGTGGTAGCGCCCGAGCAAACGCTGCACCTCGGGCTCCGTCAGGTCGCTGTCGGGGGAGCGCAGCAGCGCCACCACGTCGAATTCCGGCGGGCCGATGGTGGCCTGCTCGAAGTCAAAGGCGACGAAGGCGGCCCCGCGCAGCGCGAGGTGGTGCGGCGTCAACTCGAAGTGGATGAAGGTCCTGGGTTGAGTCGCCAGCATGGCTGCCACCTCCCTGAACTGCCCCTCGATGATGCCCCACTCATCCACCGATAGGTCCGCCCGCGCCAGCTCCAGCAGTCGCCCCAGCGCGATCTTGAATGCGTCCATGTAGTAGCGCTCGCTCAGCGCCTCTTTGTCAATGCGCAGGATCTCCTCCCGCAGCCGCGGCAGGTGGCGGCGGGCGGTGGCGTGCATGGCTGCCACTGCCTCCACCGCGCGCTCCAGCACGCGCACGCGCTGCTCGCGCCCGACCTCGCCCAGCCGCTGAGCTAAGGTCGCCGGCCCCAGGTCCTCGAAGAACCCCACCGCCCGTCGCCGGTTGAGCGCGCCGCCGTAGAACTCCGGCACCGCGCACCCGTACTCGTGCAGCAGTCGCACCACCTCCGCCTCGCGCCGGTAACAGGCCGCGAAGAAGCGGATGCGCGCGGGATCGTAGCACTTGGCGATGATTGTCGCCGGCCCCGCCCACTGCGCGTCGAGGCGGTAGATCTCGTTGCGCGAGGCCCCCGGCACCTCCTCGCACCAGCGCGCCCGCGGCGTGCCGTAAGGGCAGGCGCTGAACGCCTGCGCGAACTGCTCGCCGCTGAGCCCGAGCCGGCGCGCTATCGTTCGCGTGCGTTCGTCACACTGCGGCAGCGCCGGTCGCGGCGGCGCTGCGTCCTCCGGCGCCTGCAGCCGCTGGTCGAGGTCGGCGATGCGGCGCAGCACCGCCCGCTCCATGCGCCTGAAGAGATTGCGCCGGCGGTCGTCCTGCGGCGACCGCGCCTGCCCGCCCGGCGCCTCCATCTTCTCGCGTTCGTACACCAGCAGCTCCAGCAGGTCCTGGTTGAGCCGCCGCGCCTGGGCGAGTTCGCCCCGCTCGCGCGAGCGCATGGCCTGCCGGTAGGACTTGCCCGCCAGGTCCGCCAGCCGCGCCTTCGCGCGCGCCACCACGGCGCCCAGGCCGCCGGCCTCGTCCGCACCCGCGGGCAGCATCTCCCACAGTCGCACCGCGTCGAGGATGCGATTGCGCGCGTAGTAGATCCGCGCCAGCCGCAGGGCCACGTCGCGGCGCAACACCAGGTTGCGCACGGGCACCTGCTCCCACTCCGCCAGCGCCTGGTCGTAGAGCTTGTGCTCACCGTAAACCTTGCCCAGCAGGATCCCGGCCTCGATCTCTCCCAACGGCCGCCACAGATTCTCCGCCGCCACCGGCCCCATCGCGCGGCCCACGATCGGCGTCACCCGCCAGCACCGATAGAGCGCGCGTCCCAGCACCCGCAGCGGCACTCCCCGGAACAGGGCCAGCAGTTCCTCGCCGTCGTCCGCCGGCATCAGCCCCAGGAAGAAATTGGCGCGCGCCACCTTGTGCCACGCCGCCCCGCCGAGAAAGGCGCCCATCAGGGCCAGCCCGATGACCCACAGCCAGTCCGCCCGCAGCCGGTAGTCCAGCACCCCCAGCAGCGCCAGCCCCAAGCCCGTGCCCCAGAACAGCGCCAGGATGCGCCCCTCGCGCCATCCCAGCCACTGGAAGTGATGGTGCAGCGGAGTGCACAGGAACGGCCGCCACGGCTCGCCGGTGCGATGGCGCAAAAGCTGCAGCGGCCCCCGCGCCACCTTGACCGTCCCCGTTTGCAGGATGACCGAGAGGGCGTCTATCACGAACACGCCGCCGATCAGGACCAAGGTCCATTCGCTCAGCGACACTAGCGCCATCATCGCCAGCGCCGCCCCCAGGCCCAGCGCTCCCGTATCACCCATGATCACCCGCGCCGGGGGATAGTTGAATACCAGGAAGCCCAGGCATGCGCCGACGAGCGCCGGCGCCGTCAATTGCACCAGCGAGCTGCCGATGAGGCCGACCAGGAAGTACGCCACCCCCGCGATCGCCACGCTCCCCGCCGCCAGGCCGTCCACGCCGTCGGTGAGGTTGACGGCATTGGAGGTGGCGATGATGACGACCGCGGCGAAGGGCACGTAAAGCCAGCCCAGCTCGAGGTAGTGACCGGCGAGCGGCACATAGACCTGCCCGTCCGACAGGCGCAGCTTCAGGTAGAGCCCCAGCCCCAGGCCGAGGCCGATCTGCAGTAGCAGCTTGGCGCGCTCGGACAGGCCCAGTCCCCGAGCCTTGCGCAGATCATCGGTCATGCCGATGGCGGCGAACAGCCACGCGCCGGCGATGACCGAGATGACCGCCTCGATTCCCCGCGGCGCGTCGCCGCGCATGCGCGCCGCGACCAGCGCACCGACGGCGAATGCGACCATCATGCTCGCGCCGCCGCCGAGAGGCTTGCGCGGCTTGGGGAACAGGCGGTGGATCTTCTCCTTGCCCGGCTTGGCCTCGCGCGAGACGAAATCCCCGAAGCGCCGCCGGAGCACGGCGGTGCCCACGAGGGCGAGGACGAAGGCTATAGCGAATGCGGCTGCGGAATAGAGCATGGTCGCTGCGCCGGTTGGTCGCGCCGCCAGACGCGACGCCTGGATCGCGCCCGGCCGCCGCGCATCAGGTATTGCGGAAGATGAGCTTGTAGATGCCGACGGCGATCTCGTCGCGGTCGCTCAGGCGCTCGGCGCCGATGACCGGCTCGCCGTTGAGCAGGGTGCCGTTGGTGCTGCCCAGGTCGCTCACGAAGTAGCGGTCGTCGTCGCGCCAGATCTGGGCGTGACGGCGCGATACGGTGTTGGACGGTAGCACCACCGTCGAGTCGGCGCGACGCCCGATCACCACCGGTTGATCACCGGATAACTCCGCCGCCCGCTCGACTTGCCGCCCGGTGGGCTCGAGCAGCCACAGGTGGGCGCGCCCCGGGGATTCCCGTGGCCGGGAGCCGCTCTCCCCCGTCACCAGCCGCATGATGATGGTGTCGTCATCCGCCAGCGGCGCGAAGCGCTCGAGTTCGTGCCCGCAGCTCTGGCAGAAACGGCTATCGGCGGCGCTCTCCGCGCCGCACCGCGAGCATCCGGGCATCGGTCGCCCTCCATCGAGTCCATTCTAGGCCCGGCCCCGCGGCGGTGTCAAGGCTGCAGCCTGCGAGGTGTGAACTCGGAGCGTTGGTTTGGGGCAAGCGATCTCCTCCCCCTCTCAGGGGGTCCCGACCGGAGAGATCGCTTACACTGTACCGGATACATAGCTTACACTGCGGACGAGGGTTGGTTCAGGTCAACCCGCTTGATGACATGGTGGCAAGACACGATCTCGAATACGCCGTCCACGGTGGTCGGGCGAAAGCCGACCGGGTATGCGAAAAAGGCTTTGGGCACGCGCAGTTGCCGCCCGCGGGCCGATTACGAAGGGCGATCCCGCGTCATCCCGACGCGGAGCCCAGTTTCTCCCACAAGCCGACGAACCCCTCCGCGCTGGCGACGTCCGGTATCACCAGTCCGCGCCAGTGGCAGCCGTAGCGCTCTTGCACGCACTGCATGGCCTGCGCCAGGGTCGCTGCCGACCAGTCGTGGTAGTGGATCGCGTATCCCATTTCGACCAGTTTGCGCGCCCGCGCCTCGATGGCCAGGCCGTCGGCGCACTTGTCCCAGAATTGCGCCCACTCCCGGAAGTGCTCAAGATCGCGCTCTGCCGACGGCGCCTCGTGATCGGCGATGAGGTGGTCAATGGGGGTGACCAAACGCGACCGGTCGGCGCACCTGCCGGGGTCGGGCACGACCATCAGCAGATGGCCGCCCGGACGCAGCGCCCGATGCCACGCCCGCAAGGCGCCGATGGGATCGTGCACATGCTCCAGCAGATGGCTCGCAATGATGAAATTGAGAGTCGAGTCGCCAAACGCCAGGCCCGCCCCGCCATCGCACACCACGTCGGGCATGACTAACCCGCGCTCGACCATGTTCGGGTAGTGGCGGCGTATCTGCTCCGCTTCGAGGCGGTCCACATAGTAAACCCGGCTGCGCTGCGGGTCGGTTGCGACCGGGCTGTGCAGGGGGCTGATGTCCACTCCCACGCCGCTCAGCCTGAGGCCGAGTTCGCCGCGGCTCGGCGTGCGCCGGGGGCTGCCGACAGGAGCGGGCGCAGCCGCGGGCGGCGGCGCGACGGGCCGGGGAGCGGGCGCTTCCACCGGCGGACAACGCAGGCCCTGGTGGCCGCGGCCGCACGCTCGCTTGAGCGCGCGCCAAACCCGATAGGGCCGAGAGGTGATCACACGTTGGATGAACTCCTCCCGGCGCGCGACCTCGCGCTCCAGGGCGGCCACGCGCGCCCGCAGCTGAGCGGCGCCATCCCGGCCTCCGGCCGGCGCTTGTGCATCCGGCTTCATGCGGTCTCCCTGCACAGACACTCAGGACTTCTAGTTCCGCGCGACAGGCATCCTCTCCGCCCTCGGCATCGCGCGCGTTACCCGGTCGGCGCCCACGGCCGCGAGCCGCCGATCACCAGCAGCCGCCCCACATCGTCCGCCAGCAGCCGCGTCGGCGCGCGCACCAGCCGGTTGAAGTTGAATAGCGGACCCGGCGGGACCGAGACGTTGTTCAGGCAGTAGATGACCACATCCCATCCCCGCGCCAACACCCCCGCCGCCTGCAGGGGGTTTGATAGCGCGTACCGCGCCGCGAACTGCCCCAATATCGCCTGCGGCAACTCCTCCGGCCGCCTCAGAACCAGGCTCAACGAGACTTCCGGCAGGTCGCGCCGCAGGCGCTCGACCAAGCGCCCCAGCGGCCCCGGCGGGCAGGTTTTCACCACGAGGATCCGCTGCGGTGGGCCTTCACCGCCCTCCGCGGCGCGCAGCGATACCCGTCGGCCCAGTTGCGCCAGCTCGTCCTCGACCGCCAACAGCCCCCGCCAGAAGGAGGTCTCGCCCGGGGTCGCCTCCCCCCACTCGGGCCGGGCCTCTAGCAGCGATGCGCGAATGAACTCCAGCTTGCGCTGGTTCGTCTCCCGCTGCCAGCCCTCGGGCCGCACGTAGTAGTGGTACCGGCGCAGGAAATAGGCCAGGAAGCGCCGGAAGACCTCGTCCTGCTCGGGCGTCAGGCCCTCGGTCGCGGCGGCCTCGAGCGCCTGCCGCAGCGACCCGACGTCGGTCACGTCGCGCGTGAAGCCCTTGTGCGAGTAGATGCTGCGCCCCAGCACCACCGCCGGCTTGCCCAGCAGCAGCCCCTCGAATCCCACCGTCGAGTTGCGCGTGACCACGATGTCGGTGAGGTCCATCAGCGAGTGCAAGGGCACATCCTTGCCGACGACCCGGCCCGCGTCGCCCAACAGCTCCTGGTAGCGACTCGGGTCGGTCATATCCTCGGGGTGGGCCTTCAGCAGGACGTAGAAATCGCGGCCGCCGCCCGCTTCCACCAGCGCCCGCGCCACATCGCTGTTGGTCGGGAAGTGGGGGGAGAAGAGGATGGGGTTGGTGTCCAGGTCCAACTGCACCGGGCACAGGATGACCTTCGCCCCGCCGGGGACTCCCAGCTCCCGCGACAGGTCCTCGCCGGCAGTCGCAGAACCCACCGCGATCACACTGCGGCGCTCGGCGGCGTGGCGCTGCCGATAGTCAGCGACGATCTGCTCGCCCTCGGCGTCCAGGGGCCGGGCGGCGATCTCCTCCCACTTCGGCCCGCACAGGTAGGAGCCGGCATTGACGCCCTCGGTATCCATCACCATCGAATCGGGCACCAGGCCCCGCTCCGCGCACAGCGTGAACGCGCCGTGTTGCTTCGCCAGCGCCTTGATGGGGCTGTGCGGAAGGGCATAGCCGTTCCACACGAAGACCAGCCTCGGCTGCCAGAAGCGCGCCAGCGACAGGAAGCGCGTCACTATCTCGCCCGCCTCGACCAGCACCGCGCGGGCCTGGCGCGGCCGGCGCTGCATCTCGGCCAGCCGCCGGTCGAAGGTGGTCACCTGCTCCAGCGCGACGCCGTCGAAGGATTGGGGCGTGACCGCGGAGCCGAAGATCTCCCGCGGCGCGCGCGTGTAGGGCAGCAGTTGCTCCCAGTTGAGCACATCGCTGACCAGCAGCGTCGGATACCCCAGGGCGCGCAAGCGCTGGGCGGAAGGCGCGTAGCGCAGCACCACCAGCGGCTCGACCTCTTCCCGCAGGTCGGCCAGCAGCGGCTCCATCCGCTCCAGGATGGATTCGCTGTCAGAGACGACGAATAGTGCGCGCTCAGGCATGGTGTTCCCCGTCGGCGATTATCGCCTCTGCGCCTCTTCAACCAGCCTGCGATATACTGCCTCGTGAGCGGCAGTGGACTGCTCGGGGTCGTCGGGGGGCGGGAGGTTGTCGGCGAATCGGGCCAGTGCCTGGGGGTCTTCCACCACCCGCACAAGCTGCTTGTGGAGCGCCTCCGCGTCCCCCGCCGCAAACAGCAGGGCATTGCGCTCGTGCTTCAGCGCCTCCGCCATGCCGCCGATATCGGAGGCGATGATCGGCCGCCGCGCGGCGACCGCCTCCTGCATGGTCACCGGCCAGTTATCGTAGCAGATGGAGGGCAGCACCAGCGCGTGTAAGCGCTCGTAGATCTCCGGGACGTTCTCGGCCGGCACCTCGCCCAGAAACTCGATGGCGGGATTCCGGGCGTGGCGGCGCAGGTTCTCCTCATAGCGGGCCTCGCCCTTGCCGACGATGAGGAGGCGGGCGGCCTCCGGCGCCAGGCGATTGGCGGCCTCGATCAGGACCTGCACGCCCTTGTGCGGCCACAGGGTGCCGATGTAGCCAAAGACGACCGGGGGGGCTGGCGGCGGCAGGCCCACGCGACCGAATCCGGCGACGTCGACGACATTTCGGATCACGCTGATCTGTTCCGGCGCGGCCCCGTGCTCGACGAATCGCTGACGCAGGTGGGCGCTGGGCGAGATGATGTGATCCGGCGCGCCCAGCGCGTCGAACATGAATCGCGCCCGGTCCTCCATGAACATGGCATCGCGGGGATCGGGCGCCGGCGGCGGGGCTGCGGGAGCCGGGGACGGCACCAACGGGGAGGGAACGGGCGTGGGCGCACCGAACCGCGAGGCGAGACGGTGCTTCAACCCGGGCGGCGCCAGCGCCTTCAGCGGGCGCGGGATCGCACCCACCAGGCGCGAGAATCGGCTCGCAGGAGGCGGAGAGGACGGCGCTGCCGGCGCGGGAGCAACGACGGCCGGCGCCGGCTCCCGGTCCGCGTACGGGTCGAACCAGGCGTTGCCCGGATAACAGCCGGCGGGCACGCAGGCTTTGCCGCCCTGCGGGCCGGCGCACAGCGATCCGTCCGGGCGGAAGAGATTGATGCGCGGGCACAGGAACCAGAAGTCGTGCAGGGTCAACACCACCGGCAAGCCCGCCGCCTTAAGGCGAAACAGCACATTGGCTGATGACCGGATCGCGTGCTGGACGTGCACCACCTCGGGGCGAAAGGCGCGCACCGCCTCCAGCAGCAGATGCTCCAGCGCCGGATGCACCAGGCCCATCGCCATCGCTCGCTCCGGGCGCGGGCGGGAGTGAAGACGGATCACCGGTACGTCTGCGTAGGTACCGGTCGTGATGTGGTCGTGGTCGCGAGCGACATTGCTGACGTAGGCGACCACCACCTCGTGGCGCGCCCGCAGCCGCCGGGCGAGATGAAACGTAGCCAGTTCCGCCCCCGCCTGCATTTCCGGCGGGAACGCGTGCACCAGAATCAGGATGCGCATCTCACAGCTCTCGCGTCGTCCCCGGGCGGTGTGGGGCGCGTCATGACGAATCGAGCACGCGTTCGATCAGGTTGCGCCATTGGCGGGCCACCGCCTCCATCGAGAACATCTCCGTGGCCGCGGCGCGGCCGGCGGCGCCCATGCGCGCCCGCGCTTCGGGGGCACTCACCAGCTCGTCGAGCGCATGCTCCCACTCCCGCGAAGTCGCGCACACGTAACCGGCCCCCGGTTGCTCGACTGCGCGCACATAGTCATCGCTGCGACTGGCGACCACCGGCAGCCCCATCGCCATGTAGGTCGCCGCCTTGTTGGCGGACTTGATGATGCCCGGCGGCACCGGCGCGATGCCGATGTCGCCCGCGAACAGCTCGCTCCAGCAGTTGTCCATGCGCCACTCCACGAACCGTGCCGGGAACCGATAGGAGGAGACGATCTGGCGATTGTCTTTCGTGCCCCGATAGGGGTGTAGGCGCCGGCGCGAGGTAATGAAACGCACCTCGATGTCGCGGCGGCGCGCCAGGCGTTCCAGCGCTTCCTCCACCAATTCGATATACGTCACGTTGTGCACGTAGCCGGTCCACACGATCGCCGTCGGGTTGTGGGTCGCGTGCCGCTTCTGGGCGAAGAAGAACTCCGGGGCGATCGCGTCCGCCACGACGGTGCACGGTGCACCCCGCCGCTCGGCGATGCCCCGCAGGGGCCCGGCGGAGACGGTGACGTGGTGCGCCTGGGCCAGCATGCGAAACAACGCCCGCGCCTGACGGCGCAGCTCCAGGCGCGCCGACCAGCGCTCGCGGATGGGCAGCGCCCGCAAGCCCGCCAGCGTCTGCCGCAGCACTCGCTCCAGGTCGTCAGCGAAGTCGAAGATGACCTTGGCGCCCCGCGCTTGCAGCTCCGTCATCAGCCGCAGGCATGCCGGCGCGCTCCTGAGCGCGTACTTGGCGAGGACGATGGCGTCGCACCCTCCCGCGGCTTGCGGTGTCACCACCTGCGCATCCACGCCCAGGGCGCGCAGTCCGCGGACGACCTCGAAGCCCCGCAAGCGGCTGGCCGGATTGGCGATGTCGTCGTCATAGGGGATGAAGCCCACGCGCATGGTCATCGTCTCCCCGCAGGTCGGTCGGAGGCGGTCAATCCCTCGTATTCCTCCCGCAGCCGCACGGCGATCTCCTCGGCGGGGGCGACGGCGGGAGCGGCTTCCCCCAGCGCCAGCGCCAGCCCTGGCTCGTCCACGAAACGGCTCAGGCATGCCTCCAGGGCGGCGATGTCTCCGGGTGGATAGGTGAGACCGCCCCCCTGCGCACCGACGGCCTGCGCGAGGTCGCCCGCAGCGGCAGCGATGACCGGCAGCCGCAGGTGCCGCGCGTATGACAACGCCCCCGGCATCGGCTCGCGGCGCGCTGAAGGCAGTACGACTACATCCACCTCGCTGAAGAACGCCGCCAGTTGGTGCGGGGCCACGCGCCCCAGGAACAGCACTTCGCTGCCGCCGGCAAGCCCGCGCAGTTGGGCGAAGTAGTCGCCATCGGCGGGCCCGGCGATGATGAGGCGAGCGGCTCCCGGCGGCAGGCGGTCAAAGGCGCGCACCAGGGCCTCCAGCCCCCGCGCCGGATGTACGGCGCCCAGATACGCGAAGGTCAGCCTGCCGCCCGCCTTGCGGGCCCACCCGGCCAGCCGCTCCCGCTGCGGGCCGTCGGCCAGCACCAGGCAGCGGCCAGGTTGACCGCCGGCGCTTTCCAGCGATCCCTGCACCGCGGGCGAGGGGGTTGTCAACAGCCCAACGCGAGCCAGGGTGCGCTCCAGCATCTGAAACCGAAACCGGGAGTGGGCCGTCGCCCATTCGGCCCAGACCAGAGCGTCGCGGTCCTGGCGAGACGCCGGCTCCCAGAGATCGGGCGCTGCGCCGACCGCGGTTCGCCGCGCCAGGTGGCGCAGCCACGTGGGGGCGAGGCCCTTGACCGGCTGCGGCACCCGCTGCAGTGCTCGGTACCACGGCGGTATCGGCGGCTCCGCCGCCGCGCGCTGCAGAGAGCGCTGGCGCCGGCCGAGGCTGGAGAGATTACGCCGGACCTCCGCGGTCAGGGGACGCCATTCGTCGCCCGGCAGCAGCAGACAGCCCTCAACCGCACAGCGCACCCCGCCCTCGGGGCCCGCGCACGCTCGTCCGCCGGCGGTGATGAGCGACCGGCGATGGCATGTCGCCCAGTAGTCGCGCAGGGTCAGCGCAACGGGGAGGCCGCGCTCGCCGCACTCCCACACCGCCGCCGCCGACAACGGACCGAGGTCCTGAAAATGGACCAGGTCGGGGCGGAAGTCGTCGAGACCGGCGCCGAAGGCTTCTACCGCCAGGGGGTTGACCAGGTCCAGGCATTCGTTCGGCTCGGCCGGCTCGGGCAGGGTGACCGTCGTCGTCTCGACCCCTTCGTGGCTGCCGGAGCAGACAGCGGCCGGGCCTTCCCATGGGTGGTGCGGATCCGTCTCGCCCCACAGGATGCGCACCTGGTCGCGGGCGCCCAGGGCGTGAGCGAGGTCGAGGGTGAACATCGCTGCGCTGCCGACGCAGGTCGGCATGAAGTTCCTGGGCACGAGCAAGATGCGCATGATTTCCTATTCCGGCGGGCGCCAGCCGCTTCCTCTCTCGCCGATACCGAGATACACCTTGAGGCTCGCCGCCGTCTCGCCGATGCGCGAATCCTGAATCGAACGGCCGCGCCAGCGGGCGACCTGCCAGCGCCCGCGCAGGCGCAGGTAGCGCGCGCCCAGAAACACAACGTTGAGCAGCCAGTCGGCGATGAAGCCCGGCAGCGCGTAGTGCTTGCGGAAATAGCGGCGCTTCCCCCGGAAGTGCTCGACGATGCGGCGCGGCCCGAGCTTGTCGCCCACCGCGCGGCGGTGGTGAATCAGCCGCGGCTCCGCCAGAAACATGATTCTCCAGCCCGCGCGCTTGATGCGATAGCACCAGTCCACGTCGTTGAAATACAATGGGAAGCGCTCGTCCAGCCCGCCCACCGCCTCCAGCACCTCCCGGCGCGCCAGCAGGCAGGTGCCCATGGGTTGATCCACCTCGCGCGTCTCATCGTGCGCCCAGCCGGCCATGATGTAGCGCCCCCAGAGGGCGCTGCGCGGGTATCTGCGCTGCAAGCCCGAGAGGTCGGCGAACTCCGTCAGCAGCGAGGGGAACGCGAGACAGGAGCTCTGCGGCGAGCCGTCGGGGTACACCAGTTTCGCGGTGGTGACTCCCACCTGGGGATGGGCGTCCATGTAACGCACCATGTAATCGAGGGTGTCGGGCAGGGCCACGGTGTCGGGGTTGAGGGTCAGCAGGTAGCGCCCGCGGGCGGCGCGGAAGGCCTGGTTGTTGGCGGCGGCGTAGCCGAGGTTGTCGCGGTTGGCGATCAGGTGGGCCTGCGGGAACTCGGCGGCCACCATTGCCGCGCTGCCATCGGAGGAGGCATTGTCCACGACGATGCGCTCGAACCCGTGCCCGGTGACGGTCGCCTCCAGGGAGCGCAGGCAGTCGCGCAGCAAGTCGCGGGTGTTCCAGTTGACGATGCAGATGGATAGGTCCAGCTCTCGCGCGTCGGGCTGCGCCATCAGGCCACGCCACCGCCTCCAGTGGTCTGCTTACCACGATCATACACGCTTCGAGCGGCCGTGCCAAGCGCCGGCGGGCGGCGGCGCGACGGACGTAGGCTATGGCGCCGGCGCCGGCTGCTCGGGAGCGGGGGGCGCGGTGACCGTCAGCACGATGTTGCCGAAGCGAGACGGGTCCTTGATGCCCAGGATCCCCGACGTCCACTCGAGCCAGCCGTGTCGGCGGTTGCCGTCAACGTCGTTGACCACGATGTCGAAACCGAGCGCCTCCCCCTCCCCGGGGCTGGCGCCGTGCAGCTCCGACCAGGGGATGGCGATCTCGTAGGTGAGCTTGATCGGGGGAATGCCGGCCTTCACCGCTCCCGGCTTCACCTCCCGCACCACCGCCACCTTGACCGGCGACGGCCGGCCCGCGCGCTTAAGCGGGAACCAGCGCCAGGAGTACGGACCCGCCGGAGTGTAGGCGAAGCCGAACTCGCTGTCGTCCTCGTCATACCCCTGGGTGGCATCGTTGCGCGCATCCACCGCCACGATGATGCAGTCTCCTTGGAGCATATCTTCCGCATCCCCGGGCGGCGCCAGATCGTCGTCGTAGGCCTCGATCGCGAGGTACAGGCGATTACGGTCCCAGGCGGCGTAGAATCTCGCGGCTACGTCACTGGAGCCGCCGTATTCCGCCCCGGGCTGGGCCGCGCGCCAGTGTGATTCCCCCGCCAGCACTACTGGCTGGGCTTCCTCCCACTCGTCGAGCTTGCCGTCAATCGTCACCGGGGCGACGACTTGACGGGCGGCGCAGTTCAGCGGCACCGACACGTTGGCCGAGGCGCACCAGCAGACCCATCCGGCGAGCAGCGCCGTCACTGCGGCCGCCCCCGGCCCCGCGCCGCGTTGTCGAGCGCGCCGCGCGGAGATCACGGGCGAGGCGCCCATGCTCCGCTGGCAGGGCGTTGTCACCGGACGAGCCTTTCGGTTCCAAGGGATCATAGCGCCGGTTCGAGCACGATCAGCAGTGGCTCGGGGGGCAGGGTCTCCGGGGTCACGGTGATCTCGGATCCCCCCTCTCGGCGTACGTTGTGCTTGCCGCGCAGGAAGTCGTCCACGGGTGCAATCGGCAGGTTCGCCTTGGGCGTCTTGAAGTGCATGGGGATCGTGATTCGCGGCCTCAGCGCCTGCATCACCCGCGTCGCCCCCTCGCAGTCGATGGTGAAGGTGCCGCCTACCGGGCAGAGCAGGACCTCCACCGGCCCGATCTCCGTCACCTGCGCATCGCTCAACTCATGGCCAAGGTCGCCGAGATGACACAGGCGCACGCCGTCAATCTCGGCACAGAAGACGACGTTGTCGCCGCGTGCCTCCCCGTTCGACGCGTCGTGTTTGGCGGCGATCCCGCGTAACCGCACCGAGCCCGCCCAATGGGCGCCGGGGGTCCTTATGACCTGCGGACTGCCCGGCACACCCGCCGCGAAGTTGTGATCGGCGTGATCGTGGGAGATGGCGACGACTGCGGCCGGCTCGCTCATCCGGCCGTAGCCGATGGCGCCGTTGAAGGCCCCCGGTTGATACGGATCGAACACGATGTTAGCGCCGTCGGCAGCGGCGACCAAGAAGCTCGCATGGCCCAGGTAGCGAATCGTCATCGCCTCTCCTCCCGCACCTACTCGATGCCGGCGAGGGTTTCGCGCAGTATCGCGGCCGAGGCGCGAAGGTCTTCCAGCTCTTGCGGCGCCACCGCGGGCTCCAGCACGTCGCAGACGCCTCGCGCGCCGACGACCGTGGGCAGGCTCAGGCACACACCCTCGATGCCGCACGCCCCGTGCTGTCGCGTGGACAACGGCAGCAAGCGGCGCGCGTCGGCGGCGATAGCGTGCACGACCTCGCGCACGCACTGCCCGATGGCGTAGGCGGCGCCTTGCTTGAGGCGGATCATTTCCGCCCCCGCGCCGCGCACCAGGTCGAGGATCTCCTCGCGCAGACCGTCGTCAAACCCGGGGTAGGAGTCCAGCGTGACCCCGCCGATGCAGGCCCGCGACCAGATGGGCACCATGCTGTCCCCATGCTCCCCCAGGATCAGCGCCTGCACGGCGCGCGGGTCGCACCGCAGCCGCTGCGCCAGCAGCGAACGCAGGCGCACCGTGTCCAGGAAGGTGCCGGTGCCGATCGCCTTGTTCGCCGCCCAGCCCGAATCCACCGCAATGTGGGTCAGCACATCCACCGGGTTGGCAACCACGACCAGGATGGCGTCATCGGCCAGCGCGACCTGCTCCAGTTGCCCCAGGATCTCGCGGAAGAGAGAGACATTGCGCCCGGTGAGCCGCAGGCGCGTCTCCTCCGGCCTGCGGCGCAGCCCGGCGGTGATGACCACGACGTCGGAGCCGGCCGCCATTTCGTATCCGCCCGCGCGCACGTCGAGCGGGCCGCACAGCGCGGAGCCGTGGAGCAGGTCGAGCGCCTCCCCGAAAGCCGCCTCCTGCATCACGTCAATGAGCGCCAACTCACGCACTACGCCTCCGGTTTGCAGCGCGAATGCCGTAGCCGCTCCCACCTTGCCTGCGGCGCCCACCACCGTGACCTTCACCTTGTCTCCCTCCTGTGGCGCCGGGCGCCGCGACCGCTCCGGGCACCCATCGGCGCGCGATGTCGGCGGCGACGCTAGACGTCGCCGCCGCCCCCGAGCGCGAACCCGCCGTGGCGCTTGAGATGCTGCACCAGGCCGCCGTCAGCGAGCAGGGTCTGCATCACCGCCGGCAGCGGCTTGACCGGGACTTCGCGGCCCTGCGTGAGGTCGCGCAGCACCCCGGCGTCGAGGTCCAACTCGAGGTCGTCGCCGTCGCGGATGAACTCGGTCTCGCTCTCGATCAAGGGCAGGCCCAGGTTGAAGGCATTGCGGTAGAAGATGCGCGCAAAGGAGCGGGCGATGACGGCGCTCAGCCCGGCGGCGAGGATCACCCGCGGCGCCTGCTCGCGGGAGGAGCCGCAGCCGAAGTTGGAGCCCGCGACGATGAAGTCGCCGGGCTCAATGCGCCGGGTGAATCCGGGATCGAGGTCCTCCAGCAGGTGCTGGGCCAGCTCCGTCATATCCTCTGACTTGAACTTGTAGCGACCCGCGATAATGTAGTCGGTATTGACATCGTTCGGCGGGTCAACCCGCCGCCCCTTGCCGCGCAGAATCATGATCCTTGGTCTCCTAAAGGTACCTGCGGGGGTCGGCGATGCGCCCCTCGATGGCCGACGCCGCGACCGTTGCCGGCGACGCGAGGTAGATGTTGACCCCCTGCGGGTTGCCCATGCGCCCCAGGAAATTGCGATTGGCGGTGGAGATCACGTTCTCGTTATCCCCTGGCACTCCGGCGTGAGTTCCCACACAAGGCCCGCACCCGGGAGTAACGAACACCGCCCCCGCCTCGAGCAGCGCGCGGTGAATGCCGCGCTCGATGATCTCGATCAGCACCTGCTTGGACGACGGCACGCAGATCAGGCGCGTGAGGGGATGCGCGTGACGCCCACCCAGCACTTGCGCGGCGACGGCGAAGTCCTCGACCCGCCCGTTGGTGCAGGTGCCGATCACCCCCTGCTGCACCGGCGTCCCCAGCGCCTCCTCCACCGGCGCGACGTTGTCCACCGTATGCGGCCTGGCTACCTGCGGCGCGAGGCTGGACAAGTCGTACTCCCGCACCTCGGCATACTGCGCCCCGTCATCGGCGGCGACCGGCTGGGCCGCCCGCGGCGAGCGCCCCCGCACCCACTCCAGGGTCCTGTCGTCGGCCTCCATGATGCCGAACTTGGCGCCCATTTCCACCGCCATGTTGCACACCGTGAAGCGCCCCTCCACCGACAGTGCGGAGATCGTCTCGCCGACGAATTCGACCGCTTGATAGGTCGCGCCGTCGGCGCCGATGTCGCCCACCAGGTGCAGCACCAGGTCCTTGGCGTAAACCCCCGGCGGCAACGTCCCGCGGCAGACCACGCGCATGCTCTGGGGCACCCTGAACCACAGCTTGCCGGTGTACGCCGCGGCCGCCAGGTCGGTCGAACCGACCCCGGTGGCGGCGGCGTTGAGGGCGCCGTAGGTGCAGGTGTGGCTGTCAGCGCCGACGATGAGATCGCCCGGCAAGACATGGCCGTGCTCCGGGAGCAGCTGGTGGCAAACGCCCTCGCCGATGTCGTAGAGCAGCGAGCCGTACCTCGCGGCCGCGCTCCGCATCTTGGCGTGGATGCGCGAAGTCCCCGCCACGGGACTGGGGGCTGAATGGTCGAGCACCATGGCGAAACGCGCGGGGTCGGCCACCCGCTCCGCGCCCAGGCGCTCCAGCTCATCAATGATCATCATCGAGGTGCCGTCCTGGCCCATCGTGAAATCCACGTCGGCGACTACGATCTCGCCCGCGCGCACCTCGCGCCCGGCGTGGCCCCCCAAGATCTTCTCGGCGATCGTAAGTGGCATGGGGCGGGGCTATCCCTCCTGTTGATATGCGTAGACGCTGTGGTTGTGGATGGATTCGTAGCTCTCGCACTCGACCTCGAACCAGGTCACACGCTGATCGGCGCGCAGACCGATGACGGCGTCGCGGACGATGTCCTCCACGAACTTGGGGTTGGCGTACGCCTGCTCGGTGACGAACTTCTCGTCCTCGCGCTTGAGCACGGGGTAAATCTCGGCGCTGCCGTGGCGCTCCAGCTCTGACACCAGGTCCTCGATCCAGATGATCTCTCCGGGGGCGTAGCGCACGCGCACGCGGAGCATCGCGCGTTGACTGTGCGCGCCGTGGGTCGAGATGTCGCGGCTGCAAGGGCACAGCGAAGTGACGGGCGCCTCCACCCCCAGGGTGAAGACATAGTCGTCGCCTGCCAGCGAGCCGGCGAACTGGCAATCGTGGTCAAGGTAGCTTTCGGCTCCACTCACCGGGGCGCGCTTGGCGATGAAGTACTTGAAGCGCATGTCAACGTGGGCGCTGGGCGCCTGCAGCTCGGCGCACACGTCGGCCAGCATGGCGCGAATATCGGGGCTGGCCACCGGGCGCTGGCTCCACTTGAACAGCACCGCCAGGAAGCGGCTCATGTGGGTGCCGCGAAAGTGGTGGGGCAGTTCGGCCGCGAGGTTGACGCGGGCGAGCACGCTGTCGTAGCCGCCCTCCTGGCGCCGTATCTGCGCCGGCAGGTGCACGTCCTTGACGCCGACGCGCTGGATGGTGACGCCGCGGTCGTCGTGGGCGGCGGCGACGTCCTTCATGGTCTGGCGTTGTGTCATCGAGGCGTCCGACCGGAGAGGCAGGTCCGGCTGGAGATTTCCTCTCCGCCGAGCGCGATTCCTGCTGCTGGCGTCAGCGCCGGGCCGCGGCCGCGGGAAAGGCGATGACGGCGGTGGTGCCGCCGCGCGCGCGGTTGCGCAGGGTGAAAGAGCCGCCGAGCTCTCCCTCCACCAAGCCGCCCACCACCAGCACGCCCAGGTGACCGTCGCGCCCGGCGTCGAATCCGGGGCGCAGCCCGCGCCCGTTGTCGCTGACGGTGATGCAAATGCGCTCGCCGGCGGTGATGCTGACCGTAACCCGCCCTTGCTCGCGCCCCGCCAGGCCATGCTTTACCGCGTTGCATAGCAGCTCGTTGAGCGCGACCCCCAGCGAGGTCGCAAGCTTGCACGGGAGCATCAGGCGGTCCCCGCGTACGCGGCAGGTGATGCGCTGGCCGGCGACCGAGAAGGTCTCGGCGACCATGGACGCGATCCGACGTGCGGTTTCCTTCATGTCAACCGCATCCAGGTCTTCTGCGTGCAGAAGTTGGTGAATGAGCGCGATGCTCTGGATGCGGGTCATGCAGTCGCGCAGGACCGACTCCTTGGTCGCCGCGGGGTCGCCCTGTGACAACTGCAGCGCCAGCAGCCCGGACACGACGGCCAGATTGTTCTTGACGCGATGGTTGAGCTCGGCCATCATGATCTCGAGCATGCGCGCGCGTCCCTGCTCGACCTCGTACAGTCGCGCGTTCTCGATCGCCACCGCGCCCTGCGCCCCGATCGTGCTCGCCATCGCGCGGTTGGACTCGCTGAACTCGCGCTCGACCCCGGGTTCGTCCAGGTAGCCGACGCCCGTGACGTGGGCGCCGTAGACCAGCGGCACCACCAGCACCGACTTCATCGCCAGCGCCCGTGCGCGTTCGTGGTCGCCCAGTGGATCCGTGGTCGCGTCCGCGACGTACACCGGGCGATGCTCCCGCACCGCCTGCAGGCCGCGGGCGCAGTCCAGACGCCGGTGCCGCGTTTCGCTCTGCAGCTGCGCGATCTGCTCCGGGCCGGCGCCGAAGGCGGCAAAGCCCTTGATCGTTTCTCCCTCCAGCAGGACGATGTGGCAGCGGCTGACGCCCACCGCCTCGGCCATGGTTGCGGCCACTGCGTGCAGGCATTCCTGGAGGTCGAGGCCCGATGACGTCGCCCGCGCCGCGTGGTACAGGGTGCGCGCCTCCCGCGCCCGTCGGCGCTCCGCCTGCAGCGCCCGTTCCATGCGCTCCTCGGCGGAGCGAATCTCGCTGATGTCGTGGAAGACCGCCACCGCGCCGGTCACCGCGCCGTCAATCATCACCGGCGCCGCGGCTACCGACACCGCTCGTTGGGGGTGCCCCGGCCGCAGCACCACCGCTTCCTCGCCGCGCACCACCTCGCCTCGCAGCGCCCGCGCCAGCGGCGCCTCGTGCGCGCCCATCGCGCCTCCGTCGGGGCGGACGAGCGCCAGCTCCGGCGCTTCGACGCCGAGGCCCGATCCCTCCTCCAGGCCGAACAGCGCCACCGCCGCCTCGTTGCACTTGCGGACTATCCCCGCGTTGTCCGCCAGCACGACGGCGCTGGCGATGCTGGCGAAGACCGCGTCGAACTGCTCCGCGCGCCGGCGCTCCTGCTCGGCCGCGCGGTCGGCCGCCTGCACCAGGTACGCGCGCTCGCTGACATCCGTGATGAAGACCATGATCTCCGCGACGCGCTCTCCCCGGTCGTCGAAGCGCGGGGTCAACTGCACGGTCCACAGTCGCTCGGAGCCGCCGTCGCAGCTCACCCGGAAGTTGCTGACGCGCGCGGCAGCCCCCGAGCCGCCGGCGGCCACCAGGAGATTGAGCAGGGCTTCGCCTCCCTGCCGCACTGCCTCGCCGATGGGCCTGCCCGGGAGCGCCGGCGCCTCCACCTGCATCAACTCCGCCCACGCCCGGTTCAGGTACAGCACCGAGAGGTCGGCGGCGCGGACCACGCACACGGCGCCGGGATGCTGCTCGAGGATATCGAATGCGCGGGCGACCTCGGGGCTGCCCGGGCCGGCGCATACCCGCGCACCGTGCACACGGTGACCGTTGCCATCCACCACCATCGTCCCGTCAGCGCGGAGCCGGTCGCCGCCTGCGGCCGGCGCGCAGATCTGTCGTTCACCCCTCGCCGCCGAGCCCGCCCGCCGGCAGCTTCCACTTGCCCTCGCCGACCTCGCGACCGGTCAAGATCAACCGCATGACCTTCTCCGCCGCGTCTTGCAGGAGCGCGCCCGCCTGTGCCATGGCTTCCGCCTCCGTCATCGGCGCCGGCACAATGCTAACCGCCGCGTCAATGCCGATCTCAGCCAGGCGCTCCGCCTCCTCGTGCACGGCGCCGGCGAGCGCTATCACCGGCACGTTGTAACGCCGCGCCAGCCGGCCGAGCCCGCTGAGCGTCTTGCCGTACGCGGTCTGGGAGTCAATCCTCCCCTCGCCCGTGATGACGAGATCGGCCGCCTCCAGGTAGCTCTCGAAGTCAACCGTTTCCAGCACCACCGCGATGCCCATGCGCGGCTGCGCCCCCAGAAACGCCATCAGGCCCGCGCCCAGCCCCCCCGCCGCCCCCGCCCCGGGGCGATCGGCCACCTCTTGCTTGAGATCACGCGCGATCACCGTCGCGTAGCGCATGAGCGCGGAGTCGAGCTCACGCACCATGTCGGGAGTAGCGCCCTTCTGCGGGCCGTATACGGCCGATGCGCCCTGGGGCCCGCACAGGGGGTTGTTGACGTCGGTGGCGATACAGAACTCCGTGGTGCGCACGCGCGCGTCCATGTTCGACACGTCTACCTTGGCCAGCCGCGCCAGCTCGGCCCCGCCGGGGCCGAGCTGCTCCCCGTTGTCGTCGGTCAGGCGCGCGCCGAGCGCCTGCGCCATTCCCGCGCCGCCGTCGTTGGTGGCGCTGCCCCCAACCGCGACGATGACCTTGGTGCAGCCTTGGTCCATCGCCGCCGCAATCAGCTGACCGGTGCCGTAGGTGGTGGTCACGCGGGGATCCCGCCGCTCGGCGGGGACCAGCGCCAGGCCCGAGGCCGCCGCCGTCTCGACCACGCCGGTGGTGTCGTCACCCAGGATGCCGAAGAAGGCCTCCACGGGCTCGCGCAGCGGGCCCCACACCCGCTGCTGCACCAGGCGCCCCCCGGTCGCGTCCACCAGGGCCTGTGCGGTTCCCTCTCCGCCGTCGGCCAGGGGGACGCGCACCAGCTCCGCGCTCGGCACAACCGCGCGAACGCCCTGCTCGATGGCATCGGCGGCCGCCACCGCGGTCAGGCTGCCCTTGAAGGAGTCCGGTGCGATTACTATGTTCATGACCTGCCCGCGCTCATCGGCCTAAACCCGCCCGGCCGCCTCCACCACCACGCGCGCACCGTCGGGCACCGACTTGAAGACCTCGGGGTCACCGACGACGCGGCCGAAGATGTTGACCGGGCTGGCGGGGCGAATCTCGGCGCCGCGGCTGGCGGGGGTGGGCCCGAAGAAGATGCAGAACGCGCTGCCCGGCCGCCAGTAGCCGAGATCGCCCATCTGCACCACCGCCTGGGGCTGCTCCTCGTCGCAGCGCACGGGGATGCTGAAGTAGATCTCGTCGCCCCAGGTGTTGGCGCTGCCCTCGATGGGCAGCGCGCGCGCGATCGCCTGCGCGGTCGCCGAATCATTGAGCTCGGCCTGCGCCTCGACATCGCCAGCACGAATGCGTACCACGGTTGACATGTCGCCCCTCCCCGCCGCGGACGGTGGGCCCGCGCTCACGGTTCGTCCTCCGCATCGCGTTCGCGGAACATCGCGGCGAAACGATCGGCGTACTCCTCCTCCAGGCGCGCGAAGTGCAGCTCGAATCCCACCAGCCACAGCATCATCAGCGCCTGCTCCAGCTGCTCCGCCTTGGTATCCAGCACCCGCGCGAAGAACTGCGTCACGATCTCGTCGTAATCGCGGGCCGACTCGCTGATCTCGAACGCGTGCCCGGCCTTGCCCGCGTCGGCGAACAGTTGAGATTGCATGCGCGCCAGGAAGTCCTGGACGTTGGCCGGCGTCGCTCGCTGCAATTGCCCGCCGAACTCCCGCTTGACCTCCTCGCGGAACTCGTCAAGTTTCACTCGCGCATACCTTGCCTGATCTCAAGCCCCCGGCCGGCGCTCCCGCAAGTGCGCTCAGTAGTCGGGGTCAACCAGCCCGTAGCCCCCGTCATCGCGCCGGTAGACGACGTTGACCCGGCCGCTGTCGCCGTTGACGAAAACCAGGAACTGCTGCTCCAGCATCTCCATTTCGTCAATCGCCTCCTCCACCGCCATCGGCGTCAACTGCACGCGCTTGGTTCGCACCCGACGCGGCGCCTCCTCGGCGTCGAGATCCTCCTCGGCGTCAGCCTCGACTGCGCCCTCGACCGCCGCCTCGGGCGCGCGCGCCTCCGGGCTTCTGCCGTGGGCGCGGTCGATAAGCTTGCCCTTGCGGTGCTTGATCTGCGTCTCGAGCCGGGTGACCGCGAGGTCAATCGACGTGTACATGTTGTCGGACCTGCCCTCGCCGCGAAACACCGCGCCGTCGGCGGTGACGGTCAGGTCAACGTTGTGCCAGTTGCGCTCGGTGCTCTGCACGACATGCACCGACGTCAGCTTGCGCAACTGCTTCTCGTACTTGCTCAGCTTGCGCTCCGTGTAGCGCCTGAGCGCGTCCGTGACCTCGAATTGCTTGCCGGTGAACGTTATGTCCATCACCCCTCCTCGGAACTGCAGTCATCACCGCTCGCAGCCGGCGCCACCGTGCATACGGCATGGCTGGCGATGCCCGCGCCGGCGCCGATGGCCCCCAATCCTTCGGCGGTCTTGCCCTTGATGTTGACGCGCTCGGGCGCGACGCCCAGGGCCTGCGCCAGCCGCCGCTGCATTTGCCCCACGGCCTCCGCGATGCGCGGCTGCTCCGCCACCACCACCGCATCCACGTTGATGACGCGGAATCCGGCCGCCGCCGCCATCGCCGCCACTTGCCGCAGCAGCTCCACGCTGTCCGCTCCCGCATAACGCGGATCGTCGTCGGGGAAACAGCGGCCGATATCGCCCAACCCCGCCGCCCCCAACAGCGCGTCGCTGACGGCGTGCGTGAGAACGTCGGCGTCGGAGTGCCCCGCCAGGCCCACTCCCCCGGGGAACTCGATGCCCCCCAACACCAGGCGCCGCCCTGCGACCAGGCGGTGCACGTCGTAGCCCACGCCGCAGCGCGACTCGCGCCTCCCCGTCCCCGCCGCCAGCAGCATCTCCGCCAGCGCGAGGTCCTGCGGGTATGTGATCTTCAGATTCCGCGGCGAACCCATGATCAATCGCACCGGCGCGCCCATCGCCTCGACCACGGACGCATCGTCGGTGGCGGCCGCGCCCTCCTGCCGCGCCCGCGCGTAGGCTTCCCTTAATAGCTCGACGCGAAACGCCTGCGGCGTCTGCGCCGCCCACAGCCCGTGCCGATCCACCGTCGTGCGAATGAGCTCACCCTCGGCGTACTTGAGCGTGTCGCTCACCGGCAGAGCCGCCACCGCCGCGCCGTGGGTGCGGGCGGCGGCGGCGCATGCCGCGATCAGCTCCGGCGTCACCAAGGGTCGCGCCGCGTCGTGCACCAGCACGCACTCCACGCCTGCCGACACCTCGCGCAGGCCGTTCATCACCGACTCCTGGCGCGTGCCACCCCCGGCGACGACCTTCTCGGTCTGGTCGCTCGGCCCGTGCGCGATGAGCTGCCGGAACGGCTCCACCTCGTCGGGCGGAGCGACCACCACGATCTCGCCCACCCTCGACGCCCGGAAGGCATCAAGGCAGTAGCTGACCATGGGGCGGCCGCCGAGCGGCGTCAGCGCCTTACTCCGCCGCGAGCCGAGTCTTTCTCCGGAGCCTGCTGCCGCTATTAGCCCGGCTGTCTCTGTCAGATCGCGCCTCCCCCGTGGGGTCGGTCCTCAAGTTGCCGAAGATCATCTTGCCCGCGACTGTCTGCAGCACGCTGGTGACGATGATCGTCACCGTCTCTCCCATGTGGCGCTTGCCGTCCTCGACTACCACCATGGTGCCGTCCTCGAGGTACGCCACGCCCTGGTTGAGCTCCTTGCCTTCCTTGACGATGGTGACCGACATCTCCTCCCCGGGCAGCACCACGGGTTTGACGGCATTGGCCAACTCGTTGACATTGAGCACGACAACGCCCTGGAGCTGGGCCACCTTGTTCAAGTTGAAGTCGTTGGTGACGATGGCCGCGCTGGTCGCCTTGGCGAGCTTTACCAGCTTGAGGTCCACGCCTTCGTTGTCGCCGAACACGATGTCGTAGCGATCATAGACCTCCACCGACAGGTTCAACTCGTCCTGCATCTGGTTGAGGACGTCGAGGCCCCGGCGACCGCGGTTGCGCTTGAGGCTGTCCCCGCTGTCGGCGATGAGGTGCAGCTCCTCGAGCACGAAGTCCGGCACCAGGATCGGGCCCTCGAGGAACCCG
This sequence comes from Armatimonadota bacterium, assembly GCA_035527535.1. Classification (NCBI taxonomy): domain Bacteria; kingdom Bacillati; phylum Armatimonadota; species Armatimonadota bacterium. Next base: position 21,724 of record DATLAK010000171.1, on the reverse strand, counting down.
GTGCGGCAGACGTCGGCGATGCGACCGTCAATGATCACGTTGGTATCCAGCAGCTTCGCGCGCGAGCCGGCCGCTCCGGCGTCGCGGCCGCCGGCGCGGCCGACGAGGTTGGGCATGAAGAACGACAGCTCCTCCTTCATGCTCATGGCGATGCTGCCGCCGAGGTAGATGCACGCAACCCCCAGCAGCAGCACCAGAAACGGCCCCAGTCGCGGGATGATAAGCACGAACCGCCCCAGCAGCACGGTGAGCACCAAACCGATGATCAGGCCGACCACCCCCGCCACCTTGTCCGGGGCGGGGAACCGCTGCAGGTTGCAGGCGAGGCCTACCATCTGGCGGAAGATGACGCCGGCCAGCGTGAACCCGATGAGGAGTCCAAGAACGACAAACGCAATGCGATACCAAAGCACGAAGTATTGGCCGACCTCCGCGTTCTTGATGAAGGACAGCCCCAGATAGATATCGGCGAGCTCCCCGAACACGACCGCCGAGACCAGGCTGAACGCCAAGCTGAAGAGGAACCCCATCACGCGTGTTGCCATTGTCCTTCACCTCCTCTCTGCGCCGGAGTCACGAGCTGCCCGCGGTCAGCCCGGCGGCGAAGGCCTCGCCGACATCGGCCACCGCTACCACCTCCAGCTCGTCAAAGGCGCGCGACACGCCGCCTGCGGGCGCTACGCAGCGGCGAAAGCCCAGACGCGCCGCCTCTCGCATTCGCTCCTCCGAACGGTTGACGCTGCGGATCTCCCCCGACAGCCCGACCTCGCCGAAAAACACCGTCTCCGGGCACACCGGCCGATCCTTCAAGCTGGACGCCAGGGCCACCGCCAGGCCCAGATCAGCGGCCGGCTCCTCCACCCGCACCCCGCCGGCGATGTTGGCGAAGACATCCTGCGTCGACACCGCCAGCCGCGCCCGCTTCTCCAGCACCGCCAGCACCAGGGCCAGTCGCCGTGGGTCGACGCCCGTCGAGCTGCGCCGCGGCGCGCCAAACGGCGGCGCCGGCGACGCCAGCGCCTGCACCTCCACCAGCAGCGGACGACTCCCCTCCATGCTCGCAATCACCGCCGAGCCGGGTGCCTCCGCCCGCCGCTCATCCAGGAATGCCGCGGACGGATTCGCCACCTCCACCATTCCCTCCTCGCGCATGTGGAACACACCCAGCTCATGGGTGGGGCCGAACCTATTCTTGACCGCCCGCAGCAGCCGGTAGTCATGGTGCCGCTCGCCTTCGAGGTAGAGCACCGCGTCCACCATGTGCTCCAGTACGCGCGGCCCCGCGATCGCCCCCTCCTTGGTCACATGGCCGACCAGCAAGATGGGCCGCGAGGATTGCTTGCCCGCGCGCATCAGCAGCGCCGCGCAGTCCCGCACCTGGCTGACACTGCCCGGCGCGCTCTCCAGCGCCGGATCGTGCAGCGTCTGCACCGAGTCCACGATCACCAGCCCCGGCGACACCTGCTCCACCGCCGCCAGGATGTGCTCGATGTTGGTTTCCGCGAGCACCACCAGGCGGGCGTCAACCGCCCCGATGCGCTGCGCCCGCATCCGGATCTGCCCCGGCGACTCCTCCCCGGACACGTACAGCGCCCGCCCCTGCGCCTCGGTGAAGGAGCGAGCCGCCTGCAGCACCAGCGTGGACTTGCCGATCCCCGGTTCGCCGCCGATGAGCACCAACGCCCCCGCTACCAGGCCGCCCCCCAGGACGCGGTCGAACTCGCCGATGCCGGTGGGCTGGCGCGCGGTGGCGGCGACGACCACGTCGGAGATGCACATCGGCGCCGCTGGCGCCAGCGGCGGCCATCGCGCGGCCGCGCCGCGGCCGTGGGCCTCCACCCGCTGCTCCACCAGGGCGCTCCAGGCGCCGCAGTCGCGGCACCGGCCCATCCAGCGCAGGTGTTCGGCCCCGCACTGCTGGCACACATATATGGCCCCGGCTCTCATGGTTTGGCGATCCGGTTAGGCGCGCGGAGCGGAAGGCGGGGAAAAGGAAACGCCCCCGCGCGGCGCACCGCCGGGGGCGAAAGCGTGCGCCCGGTATGTTCGACCCCCCTCAAGGAGCTACTGGCGCAAGCTGGTCCTGCTTGCAGAATGCGACCTTGCCTTCCCTACGGTGCGCGGTGATGATGTCGCCTTCCGTGAATTCCCCCCGCAGGATGGCGTCCGCCAGCGGGTCCTCGACCCGGCGCTGGATCGCCCGCCGCAGCGGTCGCGCCCCCAGTGCGCGGTCGAATCCCTCGCGCGCCAGCAACTCCCGGACCTCGTCATCCACCACGAGCTCCATGCCCTGGCTGCGCATTTCCTGTGCGACCCGCTCCAACATCAGATCCACGATCTGCTTGATCTGCTCCGTGCTCAACGCGTGGAAGACGATCACCTCGTCCACGCGATTGAGGAACTCGGGGCGCAGGGTCTGCTTGACCTTGTCGAGCACGCTGTCCTTCATCCGCTCATGGGAGGCCTGATCGTCGCCCTCAGTGATGGCGCTGTAGCCGATCGTGGTCTGGCCCAGGTCCATCGAGCTGGTGCCGATGTTGGAGGTCATGATCACCACCGCGTTGCGGAAATCCGCCACCTTGCCGTGCGAATCGGTCAAGCGCCCGTCCTCGAGCACCTGCAGCAGGAGGTTGAAGAGCTCGGGGTGCGCCTTCTCGATCTCGTCCAGCAAGACCACCGAGTAGGGCCGGCGCCGCACCTGGTCGGTGAGCTGTCCCCCCTCCTCGTAGCCGACGTAGCCCGGCGGCGACCCCACCAGCCGCGACACGCTGAAGCGCTCCATGTATTCCGACATGTCGATGCGGATCATCGCGTTCTCGCTGCCGAACAGGAACTCGGCGAGCGCGCGGGCCAGCTCCGTCTTGCCCACCCCGGTGGGGCCCAGGAAGATGAAGGAGCCGGTGGGACGACGCGCGTCGCCAAGGCCGGCGCGCCCACGGCGCACCGCCCGCGAGACCGCGGTCACCGCTTCCTCCTGGCCGACGATGCGCCGGTGCAGCACCTGCTCCATCTGCAGCAGGCGGGCGGTCTCCTCCTCCTGCAGCCGCGTCACCGGGACCCCGGTCCAGCTCGCCACCACCTGCGCGATCTCGTCCGCGTCAACCACCCGCGGCAACGCCGAGCGCGTCTCCTGCCAGCTCTCCCCGGTGATGCGCACCTGTTCCTTGAGCTTGCGCTGGCGATCGCGCAGCTGGAACCCGCGCTCGTAGTCGCGCTCGAAAGGACTCACGTTCACCACTCGCTGCAGCTCCCGCTCGACCCCGTCGAGCTCCTGGCGCAACTGCTTCAGTTCCGGCGGCACCAGCGACGATTGCAGCCGTACCCGCGACGATGCCTCGTCCACCAGGTCAATCGCCTTGTCCGGCAGGAAACGGTCGGTGATGTAGCGATGCGACAGCCGCGCCGCGGTCAGCAGCGCCTCATCCGTGATGCGCACCTTGTGGTGCTCCTCGTAGCGCTCGCGCAGCCCCTTGAGGATGTCAATCGTCTCCCCCAGCGTCGGTTCGGGGACGGTGATGGGCTGGAACCGCCGCTCCAGGGCGGGGTCGCGCTCGATGTATTTCTTGTACTCGTTGAGCGTCGTCGCCCCGATGCACTGGAGCTCGCCGCGGGCGAGCGCCGGCTTGAGGATGTTGGAGGCGTCGATCGCCCCCTCCGCCGCGCCGGCGCCGATGAGGGTGTGCAACTCGTCCACGAAGAGGATGATGTCGCCCGCGCTCTTGCGGATCTCATCGGTGACCCGCTTCATGCGCTCCTCGAACTCGCCGCGGTACTTGGTGCCGGCGACCACCCCCGCCAGGTCGAGCGCGACCACCCGTTTGTCGTAGAGAATCTCGGGCGCGTCGCGCTGGACGATGCGCTGCGCCAGGCCCTCGACGATGGCGGTCTTGCCGACGCCGGGCTCGCCGATGAGGCACGGGTTGTTCTTGGTGCGCCGGCTCAGGATCTGGATCACCCGCTGGATCTCGGTCTGGCGGCCGATTACCGGGTCGAGCTTGTCCTCCAGCGCCAGGCGGGTAAGGTCGCGGCCGAAGGCGTCGAGCACCGGCGTGCTGGAGCGGCCGCGCTGCTGCGGCTGCCCGAGCGCCGGGGTTCCTCCGAGGTGATTGACCACTTCCTTGCGCACGCGGTCGAGGTCAACGTCCATTGAGCGCAGGACGCGCGCCGCCTGGCCCTCGCCCTCGCGAATGAGCCCGAGCAAGATGTGTTCGGTGTCGATGTAGTTGGGCAGGCCGAGGCGAGGGTTGAGCTCGCTTGCCTCCTCCAGGGCAAGCTCGAGCACGCGCTTCGCCTTGGGGCTCCAGTTGATCGGCGCCTCGGTGCTGATGCGATTGTCAATCAGCCCCAGTTGGCGATGGATCTCGCTGCGCACCCGCCCCAGGCTGATCCCCAGCCGCTCCAGGACGCGAGCGGCGATACCGTCGCCCTCCCGCAGCAGGCCCAGCAGCACGTGCTCGGTGCCGACAGTGCTGCCGCCGAGCTTGCGCGCCTCATCCTGCGCATACTGCACCACGCGGGTCGCGGGAGCGGTGAATCGCTGCCAGAGCTCACCGTCGGACATCCACCCTTTCCTCCGTAACCACCTGCCGCCACGAGCACCCCCTCCCGGGCGGCCATCACCTTCACAGTCGCGGTGCGATCGGCACTCCCTCGCTGCGCGTCAGTGCCGTGAATCGCTCCATCAGCTTCCTGGTAACCGCGCCCGGCACTCCCTCGCCGATCTTGCGGCCGTCCACCGTCACCACCGGGATGATCTCTGCCGCGGTCCCGGTCAGGAAGCACTCGTCCGCTGTATAGACGACGTAGCGCGTAAAACGTTCCTCCGATACCGGTATACCCAAGTTCGCGGCCAGTTCGATAACCGCCGCGCGCGTAATGCCATTGAGAATGCCAACCGACAGCGGCGGCGTGACCAGGCGCCCGTCGGCGTAGAGGAAGATGTTGTCGCCGGTGGCCTCCGCCACGTAACCCTCGTGGTTGAGCATGATGCCTTCGAGCAACCCGGCCTGGCAGACCTCGATCTTGGCCAGCACGTTGTTGAGGTAGTTGAGGGACTTGATGGCTGGGTTAATGGCTTCCGGCAGGTTGCGCCGGGTGACCACGGTCAGCACCTCGAGCCCGCGCTCGTAAAACTCCCGCGGGTAGAGCTCGATGCTGTCGGCGATGATGATGACGGTGGCGCCGTCGCGGCACTTGCGCGGATCGAGGCCGAGGTCGCCGCGGCCGCGGGTGACGACCAGCCGCAGGTACCCGTCGCTCAGGTCATTGCGACGCAGGGACTCCAGCACCGCTTCCCGCATCTCATCCGCCGAGAGAGGAATCTCCAGCAGGAGCGCCTTGGCGCTGTCGTATAGGCGCTCCAGGTGCTGTTCGAGGCGGAAAACCCGCCCGTTGTAAGCCCTGATGCCCTCGAATACACCATCCCCGTACAGCAGTCCGTGATCAAAGACCGAGATCCGCGCCTCAGCAGCGGGAGCAAACTGGCCGTTGATATAGACCAGTCGATCCAAGCTAGCACTCCTCTGGTGGAGATTATCGTTACTATACCATAAATGCCTCCCACTGACAAGCAATGTCGTGCGGCGTCTGCACTATTGAGTTTCGCATAGGATGTTGACTGCCAGGTGACCGAGGCCCCCAGCCACGCCGCCAGCGGCCGGACCGGCGCGTACCAATGCCCCTGCACCAACACCGGCGGCTGCTGCAAGATCAGCAACCCACTGAACGCGGGAGCCGCCGAGAGCGTGACCGCAACCGCGGTCAGCAGCAGGCCGACCCACAGTCGGCGGGACGGTAGCATGGTCCTCTCCTTCGGGAGCGCTGCTTTCATAGACACGAAGACGCGGGGGGCCGTTTACGAAGGAAGCTGGTCGGATCGGGAACACGCCCGTCCTCGTCGCCCAGGCGGCGCGGCAGGCGAGACGCCTGCGCTCCCAGGGCTACCCCTTCATCCCGCTCATCGCGATCCCCCGCGTGAAGTACTTCTGGCCGAAGAGAAAGAGGAGGAGGACGGGGAGGGTGACGACGACGGTGCCGGCCATGAGGAGGTCCCAGCGCGTGGTGTACTGGGTCTGGAAGATCTGGAGGCCGAGCTGGAGGGTTTTCATGGAGTCCTTGCTGGTGATGAGGAGGGGCCAGAGGAACTCGTTCCAGGCGGCGGTGAAGGTGAAGATGCCCAGCGTCGCGAGGGCGGGTTTGGAGAGGGGGAGGATGATGCGCCAGTAGATGCCGAACTCGGAGCAGCCGTCTATGCGGGCGGCGTCCTCGAGCTCGCGGGGGAGGGTCATGAAGAACTGGCGCAGGAGGAAGATGCCGAACGCGCCCACCGCGCCCGGGAGCACGAGGCCGGTGTAGCTGTTCAGCAGGCCGTGCCCGCCGGCGCCCAGGAGGTGGTTGCCGCCCGCGAGAGGCCAATGCTTGAGCATGACGAACACCGGCACCATGGTCACCTGTCCGGGGATCATCATGGTGGCGAGCACGAGCACGAAAAGCAGGTTCTTTCCCCGAAAATTGAGGCGCGCGAAGGCGTAGGCGGCGAGGGAGCAGAGGAGGAGGTTCGAGGTCGTGACGAGCGTGGAGTAGAGCACGGTGTTGGCGAAGTATCGGGCGAAGGGGGCGGCGGCCATCGCGGCGGAGTAGTTGCTCCATTGCCAAACCTTGGGCAGCCAGGTGGGGGAGGCGAAGATCTGCGACTCCGGTTTGAGCGACGTCGAGAGCATCCACAAGAAGGGCAGGATCATGCTCACCGCGCCCAGGGCGAGGAAGAGATGGAGGAGGGCTTGGATGCTGAGTCTCGGCCTCATGAGTACTCCACCTGACCCCCTCGGGTGAGCCGCAGCGTGAGGAGGGAGAGCACGAAGATCAGCCCGAAGAGCACGAAGGCCATGGCCGAGGCATAGCCCATCTTCATGTAGCTGAACGCGTTCTGGAAGATCTGGTAGACGATGGTGGTGGTGGCGTTGTTGGGTCCGCCGTTGGTCATGACGTACACCTGCGAGAAGACCTGGGAGGCGCCGATCACGGAGACCACGAGGATGAAGGCGGTGGTGGGCTTGAGCAGGGGCCAGGTGATGCGACGAAAGCGCTGCCAGGCGCCCGCGCCGTCCATGGTCGCGGCCTCGTAGAGATGCTCCGGGATCCCCTGCAGGCCGGCGAGGTAGATGACGGTGTTGTACCCCAGCCCCTTCCACACGGACATGGCGACGATCGCGGGCATCGCCTCCCCCGGGCTCCCGAGCCAGGCCTGCGGCGCGAGCCGGCCGAAGGAGAGCTTGCCCAAGAGATAGTTCAGCAGCCCATAGCTCGGATCGTAAATCCACATCCACACCATGGCCACGGCCACCATGCTGGTTACCACCGGCAGGTAGTAGGTGGTTCGATACAGGCCCATGCCTCTGATGCCGGCGTTGAGCAGCAGGGCCAGTCCGAGCGCGAGGGCCATGCCGAGGGGGATAGTGCCGAGGGCGTACTGCGCGGTGTTGCGCAGGGAGAGGAAGAAGACGCCGCCGCTGCGCAGGTCCTCCCACAGGCGCGCGTAGTTCTTCACCCCCAGCCAACTCGGCGCGTGGATCACGTCGTAGCGGCAGAACGAGAGGTAGAGCGCGGCGAACACGGGGATGACGGTGAAGACGAGGAAGAGGGCCAGCCCGGGGGTGAGGAAGAGGTAGGCGGCGCGCTGTTCGCGACGGGCGGCGCTAGGCGGTGCCATGTTCTACCTCGAGCGCAACTTCGAACTGCAGCGCGTAGAGGCGGGCGTAGGTGCCGCCCATGGCGAGCAGTTCGGCGTGCGAGCCGGTCTGCGTCACGCGCCCTTCATTCAATACCGCAATGCGATCCGCGCGCAGCACGCTGGAGAGGCGGTGGGCGGAGGTGCGTCCCTCCATCAGCCGGTCCATGGCCTCCTGCACCAGGCGCTCGGACTCGGAGTCCTGTGCGGGGGTCGCTTCATCCAGCACCAGGAGGCGCGGGTCGCGCAGGCTCGCGCGGGCGATGGCGAGGCGCTGCTTCTGTCCCACGGAGAGACGGGTGCCGCCCTCGCCTACTTCTGTGCTATACCCCTCCGGCAGCGACCTGATGAAGTCGTGCGCGTTGGCGGACTGGGCGGCGGCAACGATCTCCTTTTCCTTCGCGCCCTTGCGGCCGAAGGCGATCGGGATCGGAAGTCCGATGAGGGTCAGCCGGGGATGGTATGCGGTGAGGATGGCGACCGTGGTCGCGACCTGAAGGAGGTTCGAGATCATCTCTACGAGGAGTGAGGAGTAGAGCGCCCGCAGGGCCTCGACATCCGCCTGCAGCACCGACATGATGCCGCCGGTCTTGCGCCGGTCGAAGTAGGTCATGGGGAGGCGATGCAGGTGGTGGAACAAGTCGCGGCGCAGATCGGCGGCGGCCCCCTCGCCCGCACGGGTGAAGAGGTAGGCGCGCAGCAGTTTGAAGGCCTCGCCCAGGAGGATGCAGGCGAGCGTGACCAGGACGATCGTTACCACGATCCGCTCCCGATGGGCCGGTGGCTGCTTCGGGATGAGCACGTCATCGAGGAGGTGCTTGCTGGCGTAGGGCCAGATGAAGCTGGAGGCGGTGACGACAAACGCGCACACCAGGGCCCCGACTTGCCAGGGCCAATAGGGAGTGAGATAACGTAGGGCGCGCAGGAAGGTCTTCATCCCCTCGTCCTCTCGGCCAACAGCTCGTCCAGCTCTTTCGAGTAGTCGCGCAGGGCCTGCTCCGGGGTCTTCGTCCTATAGACCGCGGCAGAGACGGCGGACTGGAGGCCGGTGCGGATCTCGAACCACTCCGGGATCGCGGGCAGGGAGCGGCCGTACCGATCCATGAGGGAAACGAACTCCTGAAGCTGCGGATTCTGCTGCATGAACTGCGCCGCCTTCACCGCGGAGCGCCGCGGGGGGATGAAGAAGAGGGTGGAGTTGTAGGCGGCGAGGTTGTCCGGCTCCATCAGGAAGGTCATCAGCTCCCAGGCGAGGTCCTTGTGCGGGCTCTGGGGCGACATCGCCAGCCAGTCCGTGTACACGGAGACGACGCGCTGCTTGCGCCGCGGTGGGGCCGCGATCCCCACCTTCGGGAGCAGCGCGGGCGCGTACTGCTTCACGTTCTTGATGCCGGTCTGGTTCATGAACTGCATCGCGGCTCTCTGCGAGGCGAAGACCGGGACGGAGCCGCCGGCGGTGGGCATGGGCGCGGTGGGGCAGACCTGGTACTTGTTGTAGAGGTCCACGTAGAACTGCAAGGCCTCGATCGCTTCGGGCGAGTCGAGCCGCGAGCGCGTCCCTTCCTCGTTGAAGATCTGCCCGCCATTCTCCCACAGGAACTCGACGAACACCTGCCAGGAGACGGGCAGGTTCATGCCCGCGAACTCGATGCTCTTCCCCTTGCGGCGGGTCATCTTCTCCGCGGCCGCGGCCAGCTCTTCCCAGGTGTCGGGCGGGTGGGAGAAGCCGGCCTGGCGCAGCAAGTCCTTGCGATAGAGCAGGACCCGCGGGGCGGAGAGATAGGGCAGCCCGTAGGTCCTGCCGTGGTATACGCACGTGCTCCAGGAGGCGGGGAAGAAATCGTCCTTCTGGCCCCACCTGGCGACGCGACCGTCCAGCGGCTCGGCCATGCCGCGATAGGCCAGCCCGCCGACGTACTCGGCGCCGACCTGGAAGACATCGGGCTGGACGCCGCCGGCAAAGCTGATGGTTAGCTTCTGATCTATGTTCGCCCAGGCGATGTACTGGGTATTCACCTTCACCCCCGGATGGGCGGCCTCGAAGCGCGGCACGAGCTGCTTGTCAATCAAATCCCGCGTGTCCGGGAGGGCATCGGTGATCCACAGTTCGAGCTCCGTCACCGGCTTGCCTCCATGGCAGCCGAAGGGCAGGAGTGCGAGCAGGAGCAGGAGAGAGAGCCGCTTCACCGCGCGTGAACCTGTCGCCGGTCAGTTGAAAACCAACCACTCACGGTCGATTCAAGACCAGCCAGTTAGTTATCCTTCTTGGGCTTGCTGTTTTCCTGCTTGGTTGACGGTTTTGTGGCCTCAGTTTGGGCCTTGTCCTTGAGCCGGAAGCTGCGCCCGGCCATGGTGATGACCTGGGCGTGCTGCAGGAAGCGGTCGAGGATGGCCCCGGCGGCGGGGACGTCGCCAAGCAGCTTACCCCATTCCTCGATGGGCCGGTTGGAGGTCATGATGGTGGATCGCACCTCGTGGCGGCGCATGATGATCTCGAACAGATGCTCCCCCGAGTGGGGCGGGATGCGTCTTAGTCCCATGTCGTCGATGATCAGCAGTTCGGGCTTGAGGTAGCGCTCCAGCAGCTTGTCCTGGCCGGCGAGCGCCTGGTCCGCAGCCAGATCGCGCACGAGATCAAAGATCGAGCGATACAGGACGGTGTAACCGAGCTTGATGGTCTGGTAGCCGATAGCTTGGGCGAGATGGCTCTTGCCGGTGCCCGGCGGGCCGATGAACAGGATTCCCCGTCCCTGCTCGACGAAGCGGCAGGTGGCCAACTCCATTACCTCGCGGCGGGGGATAGCGGGGTTGAAGTCCCAGTGGAAGTCCTCCAGCGTCTTGTGCTCCCGGAAGTGGGTGGCCTGCAGCCGCCGTTGGAGCAGGCGCTGATCGCGCAGCGCCAGCTCGTCCTGGAGCAGCAATTCGAGGAACTCCTCATGGCCCAGTTGGTTGGTCCTGGCTTCCTGTAGGCGAACCTGGAGCGTGCTCGCCAGCCCGGACAGTCGAAGGCGTTTCAAGCTCGTTTGCAGTTGTGGGTTCATACGCAGCTCCTTTCCGCCAGAGGCGGACAAGTCTTTGCCCGTCATGGATATGGTATTTCCGGTGCGGGCGCCGGCGGTCGGAATGAGACGCCAGGAAACTGGGCGATGGCGTCGTAGGCATCGAGCGGGCGGATCAGGGGATGCTCCGACAGCAACGCCAGCTCCGGCTGCTGGCGGTGTTGCTGGCAGAGCCGGCGCAGTTGGCGCAACCGCCACACCTGGTGCTTGGCGGCGGTTTGGCAGGCCCTTTCCAGGACTGGGGTCGGAATCTGGCGGGCCAGGGTCAAGAAACCCTGCAGCACCCGGATGCCGGCAACGCCGCGGGCCTCGATCATCTGCCTGCTCTAGCGGGCACTCCAGGGGCCGATCAGGCCCGCGCAGCTAAGCAGGTACTCGGCGCCGCGTTCGACCCGGCTGATCTTCTCGGCAGCCAGATGCGCCTGCTGGGTGCTGAAGGCGCCGCGCTGTGCCCGGCAGTGGATGGCGATCTGCTCGACTTGTCCCCCGTAGCTTCAGCGAAGGGGGAAGCGGTCGTTATAGATGCGCACCACCCGGCTATCCCAGCGCACCCAGACTTCCCGGGCCAGGTATTCCGGAGGCACCGAGTAGTAGGAGCGTTCCACCTCGATGTGACCGTCGCGGTGCACCTTGCGGCGCGCTTCCTGGAAGCAGGGGAATCGTTGCTCGGGAAGCGCCAGCAGGGCCTGGCGCTCGTGCTCATCAAACAGCGCCCGCACCTGCCGGCGGGTGGTGCCGTGGATACGGTGGTCGGCCACCTGCGTCTCCCACTGGCGCAGGTGCTGGTTGTGGGCGTCCAGGCTGGAAAAGAGATGGCCCTTGAGCGCGTTGCCGGCCAGATAGCCGATGCTGTTCTCCACCTTGCCCTTGTGGCGGGGAGTACGCGGCTTGGTGGGCAGGATCACCGTGGCGTAGTGGCGGGCAAACTCCTCGACCTTCGGATTCAGCTCCGGATCGTACCAGTGCTCAGTTAACGTATTCCTGCAACAAGATCAGGTATGGCCATCTGAGGCCAGGCGGGACGCCTGGCCTACCGGTATCACCGCTCTCGCGGTAGGACAGCCGTCCTCGGCTGTCCTGGGGGCTGCGGCGTCCTTGATTCACAACTATGTTAACTGAGCACCAGTCGGCTCGGGATACCGCTGCCCGCAGGTTGTCGATCACCAGCGTCCGGGGGCACCCCGCCGAAATGGTGGAAGGCATTCTCCAGGCAGCGGATGAAGCTTTCCGTGTCCTGGCGCCACACCGCCTCGCTGTAGGCCCGGCGGGAGTAGCTCAGCACCACCCGCAGCGCGTGTGGCCGGCGTTTGCGACCGCCGGCTCCGACTTACACTACTGGCGCCGGACATCGTCGAAGCCATCCTCGACGGCACGGCGCCAGACGGCCTATCGCTCGACAAGCTCTATCGGTTGCCGACAGAGTGGGAGGAGCAGAGACAGATGTTGGGGGCCTGAAGCCAGGCAGAGTTCGAAAGATCTCAATTCCTTACGCGAGTGCGTGCTTCAGGTTGCCTTCCCACTTCGAGGCACTTGGGAATCGCTAGTACCCCAGCTTGGGGCCTATGACGTTTGTCATCGCGGCCAGATTGCCGATAAGGAAGGCGCGCAGGTTGCGAAGAAATATCTCGGTTGCACGCTCTCCATGCCTGGGGGTGAGGCCGGACACATGTGGGCTAATGATCGCGTTCGGCATATCCCATAGCCGGCTGCTTCCAGGCAGCGGATCTGGCGTCGGGGCATCCAAGCCCGCGCCAGCGATCCATCCCGCTTGAAGTGCCCGGACCAGCGTTTCCTCCCGGACGAGGTCTCCACGCGCGATAAGGCCAGCGAAGACTCCAGGTCACGCCACGAAGCACACGTGGGCGATGCCCTTGATCATCGCGACTTCCTCCTCAGTGGCTTTCGGTTCGCTCCCTCGACAATCCTTTCAGACTTCACGCCCCCCGCCCCGAAAGCCGGACCGTCTGTCGCTGGGGCAGCTCTGTCAATCGCCAATTGTCTCGAAGGAGCAGCGGTGCACGCTGAAGACGTATATCTACTCGACCATGATCTCGGTGCAACCTGGCGCGATCTGTGCGTGGTAAGTGAGCGCGTCGCGCCCGCGCTCCATCACCTTCACCAACTGGTCGCCGTGGCGTATGCGCGCCACACCCTGCGCTCCGGGCAACCGGATCTCGACTTGCTCCAACGGTTGGTTTAGGTCGTTGCGTATCTCGAATCGCGCAGGCGCGAGGCGCGACAGCGTCACCGGCAGCGTTCCCAGCAACCGCCGCGAGCCTGCCTTGACATCGCGCAGCAACATGATCGTCGAGTCGCCGCGGAAAACCGCCAAGTCGCTGCTGAGGGCGTTGAATACGCGCGACAAGACAACGATTTCCACGTTGCGGTTGAGCCCGGCCGTCTCCTCGGCCTCGACTCTTACGCTTTTGCCCTCTTCCAAACGCAGCGCGATTGAGCATGGGTGGTTGAACGCGTCGTCCAGGTCAAAGATGTTCTCCCAGCAGCGCAGGCCCCCTCCCTCGAACCACAGCAGTTGGTAGCGCGTCTGCTGCGGCTTGTGCAGCTCGACCACCTGCGCGTAGTAGTCGGTGGCGTTCAGGTAAATCGCCGCGCATTCGTCCTTGCGAATGACGTACCCCGCCGGCGGATAGCGGCGCCAGTCATTGTAGCCGTTCCACTGCGCGATCAGCGCGCCGCGTGTGAGGTGGGGGTACATCCAGAAGTTCCCCTCGCGCGAGACGAACAGCCCGTGCTCCGGCTCGCCGGGCACGATGGTTTCTCTGTGGTCCGACGTCTGCGCCGCTACCCCCTGAGGATCATCGCTCCAGAAGCGCATGCCGTTGTACGACTTATGACGCGGTGTCGCGTAGGCGGCGAAACGCACCCGTGCTGACTCGGGGGGCTGCCCGCGTTGCACAGATGCGACGTCGTAGAGAATGACATCCGGCAGATCATGAAAGAAGATGTGCGTGACGGCGGCGCCGTGAGCAGGGGCATTCTTCAAGGTCGCCTTGAATCCGACGATGGGCGAGTTGTTTTGTACTATCTGCGCTTCCCACGGCAGCTCCCACAGCATGAGCGCGCTGTCGGACGGCGCAAGCGTGCGCAACGACGGGCCGCCCAACTTCGGGTAGGCATCGAATACCCGTCGCTCCCGGATAGTGCTATCCTCGGTCAAACGAGCAAACGAACCCGGCCCCCCTGGAGAGTAAAACAGCACGCTGTCATAAGAGTCCACGCGTACGCGGCCATCGGGCATGACCGCAAGATGGGCGCGGTCTGGCGGCGGGGGTTCGAGCCGCGCCGGCCGAGGCCGGTACGGGGTGCCCGTCTGCACAGTCAGCGGCACATGGTCCAACGCGTTCTCAGCGAGATCCATCAGCCGCTCTACCAGGCCCGCGTCGCCTGGCCCATAGCGCCCGTTAGAGCCGATAGCAGTGCGGATGCGACCGAGGCAGTCCAGCCAGTAGTTCGGCATGTAAACCGAGCCGCGCAAACGGGCATCCTTGCCCAGTTCAGCGACTCGGTGGCGCAGAGCGGGCAGCCGGGACAGGTGATGCCATACGCCCGCCGGCGGGTCGTCGGCGATGGCGATAAGGTTCGTTGCCACGTGCAGCCGCTCAATCCCGTCCGTCATCTCCAAGATCTGACCGGTCGAGCCGTGGACGGCGATTCCCTCGAAGGCAACGGGCCTGCCGTCCTTGATGCGACGACAGTTGTGGAGCACCACGCGCGTACGCCCCCGGTCCGAGGCGTTGACGCCGGAGACGATATGGGCGTGGTCGCCGCCCGAGGTTTGGAACACGCAATTCTCGAAAGTGAGATCCACATTGACGCCCGACGACGATGGATCATCGAATGCACCGTCGCGCGAGCGGATGGTGATGTTCTGAATCGTGTTGGTCACGCTTGCTGGGTAATACCCTCCGCGGCAACTGATCGCCGTCGAGGTGAAGACATCAGGCGCGGGGTGTGCGTCCAACAGGCCGCCCTCCCAGCGCACGTCGGATGAGTTGTAGTAGAGCAGCGGATAGCCGCTGTCAGCATTGCGGCCGGAAACGATACGAACGTTGCGCCAGACACCCGACGCCGACGGTCCAACCACGACCCAGTAAGCGCCAGAAATCTCGCAGTCATCGAAATCCATCTGACCGAGCAGGTACAGCTCCCGCCGGGCCCATTCGTCCTGTGGATTCTCCATGACGAGCGATTCGCCCGCGCACATGGTGAGCTGCCCCTTGAGCCACAGCGCGACAGCGCAGACGGCGCGGCCATCGGCAAAGGAAAAGGCGGTGGGGTTGGCCAGGTCACCGGCAATGCTGGCCAGCGTATTGCCCGAACCGTCCACCATAATCAGACCGCCCTGCAGTCGAGCGGCGCCTTGTCCCGCCTGACTGAATATCAACAGCGCAAGGCAAGCGAGCGCGACGGTTAGAAGGAGGTGCCACCGACAGACGCGCGCTGGAGCCGCACCGCACGGATCCGGTTTGCGTGCCGACTGACCGGGCAGAGCTCCGTGGCACAACAAGCGGTTCATCCTGCTGGTCATCCTGTGGCCATTCTAGCCGCCGCGCACGGTAGTCAAACCTTCAAGCACACCGCACGCCGTAGGCCCTGAACTTACCGGGCCGGCCGTGCGCCGGCGCTCTCATTTCCGCCAGCAAAGCAGAGGGGAACCCCCCAGCGATGTCGCGAGTCTCCTCCCGGGCGGTCCGCGCGAGCTTGCGGCAGCGGTCGCGCCTCGCGACAGACCCCGTCCACCGGGTTTTTCCGCGCGCCGGGATCGTTTCCCTGCTCGGAGACCGTGTGGTATCGGGCCTAACGGCTGAAGCCACAACTGTGCGCGCGGGGCGCATTGCCATGCGCGGCCTACCACTTTTGCCGGGACCTTCCCCGCTTGCAGTGGGGTCGGTCCGCGTGTATTCTATAGGCGGACCGGTGTCTGCGACTTGGGGAAATGGTAGCCAAAGAACGCGGCTGAGCAATCAAGTATCAGACCCGGCAAGGGAAGGGTGGCGATGAGCTTGCAGGTGCACGTTCCTGAGGATCACGGTGCGGTTGACGTTCTGGCAACAGGCGCCGATTGGGTGAGCGTGGCGCCGCACGACTATCCGGAGGACACGTATCCTAATGTCTGGTACTGGTTTTGCGTGCGCAATGCCAGCAGTGCTGCGGTTTCGCCGGCGCGCATCACGCTGTCCGGCCTGACCGCCGGGCCGGAGCCCGAACGCGTATATGTGCCATTCTGGAGCATGTCGTTGTGGTCGAGGGACGGAGAGCGCTGGGAGCGCGTGCCTCCGTCAAACCAGGCTCTCGCTGACGACCGAGTGGAGTTCACTGCCGATCTCGCACCTGGCGAGAGCGTGTGGATTGCGGAGACCTTCCCCATGCCGTGGGAGCACTGCCGGTCGTTCATGGACCACCTTGCCGAGATTGCGGAGCCCGGGTTCGAACTTGAGCGGCTGCACCTGGGCGACAGCGAAGAGGGCCGCCCGGTGCTGGCAGCGCGCATCGCGAACGGCAAATCGCGCCCCGCGCTGGTTCTCATCGGCGGGCAGCATGCGGTGGAGGAAAGCGGCAAGTTGTTCTGCGAGACCGCAATCGAATGGCTTGTGCGGCAGCGGCGGACGCCGCAGGTGCGGGACCTGCTTTCCCGCCATGAGATCTTCCTGGCGCCTGAGGTCAACCCCGACGGGTGCTACTGCGGGCGAATGAATACCAATGCGCGGGGCGTCGTCATGGACGCCCTCGACGACGACAGCGTGGAAATGCGCAACCAATTGCGGCTGGCGGACCAGGTGACGCCGCGCATACTCGTCAACTGCCACGGCTGGGGAAACACGATCGGCACGCCGCCGTACGAGGGATGGTACCGCTGGCGCGATGAAGATCCATTCTTCGATCACGTGTGTGCGCGGGTGCCGGGAGCGGCCACGAGCACCGAGCACCTTCTCGACGGGCGCTTCAGGCTCGAATCATACGTGCGCGAGAAGTTCGCGGCACACGCAGGCATCTTGGAGATCAACTGGAACTTCTATGTCAAGCACGAGGGCTCGGTAGTTCAACCAACCATCGAGCACCTGCGGGCCCGCAGCATCGAGTACTTCCGTGCGATAGCGACCATGGAGGACTGAAAGATGAGCAAGCGTGACCGCCTGGCGCTCGAGGGTGGGCCGCCTGCGATTACGGTTCCTTATGTGGACCACTATCCCCAGATCACGGAGGAGGAAATCGCCGCCGTCATGGATACGCTGCGCAAGGGGCAGATCTCCATCGGGGACGGCACCGGCATCATCGGTGAATTGGAACGCAACTTCGCCGCCATGGTGGGGACGCGCTATGCCTTGGCCCAGTGCAACGGCACCTCTTGCTTGCACTCGGCCGTGTTCGCCGCAGGCGTCGGCTTCGGCGACGAGGTGATCGTGCCCTCCTACACCTAGCACGCCAGCATCTCGCCCATCCTCCACTGGCGGTGGCCTGCCCCCATGAATGATACCCCGGGCTATGTTGGTGCCGGGGCGTATGTGACGAACGATTCTCCGGTCCGCAGCCGGGGCTGAATGGCCTCCGGCGCTGGAGGCCGGCGTGCTGGAGGCGGTGCGCAAGCACCTGTTCACCGAGGAGAACCTCAGTGAGGTGATGCGCTACGCGCGCCAAGGGCTGAAGGCGCGGGCTGCGCAGGCGAGGGCAAAGGCAGGGCGCCGAAAGACCGGAGGGCGTCGGCTCAAGGACTTGGAGCGCGAGATCGGCAACGTGTTGGCTGCGGTTCGCGCTGGCGGCGATAATGGCGGGGCGACGCTGCTGCGCCAGGAACTGGATCGGCTTACCGCCGAGCGGGAACGATTGGCGGCAGGGGTTGGCGACCCTGGTGATGGCCGGGCTGTCGAGGAGGCACTTGAGCGTGCCCTGGCCCAAGTCCCACAGGCGGTCGAAGAATACTTCGGGAAACAGGATCTGGCCGAGCTGACCGACCCACGCTACCTGGCCCGAGCGCGGGAGGTCTTAGCCGACCTGCTGAGCGAGATCGTGGTGGTGCCGGCCCAAATGGAAGAAGGTCGCCCTTGCTACGCCGTAACGCTGAAGGGCGACCTTCCTGCCGCCTTCCGCCTGCTCGGTGGCAAGCGAAAGGTCGTTAGTGAGCATGGTAGCGGGGGCGCGCTTCGTAGCGGAAAAGAAGACAAGACCTCTCCCCTGGACGCGCGAAATCCCCTTCAAGCTCGATCTTGAGCGTGATTTGCGGCCTGGCGAACGCCCCAGGCCCCGTCACTCTCGCGTCGTGTCGGGCGCCAAGAAGGCCAAGGTCGCTGGTTCGAATCGCGGTCGGCTCGCCCGGGCAGCCATCTAACCGTCACCCGATACCAACCAGCGACCAAGCAAACGCCACTGGGTGGTGAAGTGACACCCCCATCCCCATCAGCGCCTGGTCCTCAATGCCCAAGCCCATCTTCACACCTCGCTCGATGTCTCATATTGGATCTGCTGAACGTGTCAGTGACGGCCGGGATGCCGCAGATCGGGGGTGAATCAAGGCATGGGGCTAGTGTCCGGACGACCCGTTAGCACAAGCCCGGCGAGGCGAGGAGGCCAGAGATCAGCGACACCAGTCCTCACCGACACGCCTTTTCACAGTACTCCCTGAGTAGGCGAGCATAGAGTAGATAGTCATCGAGAGAGACCTCGGGGGGCGTCTGATGATCTACGGATGGGATGAAGCCGCCCTGTCGCATCACCGGCAGCAACCGCTCAAACTCCTTTCGGATTCGCTCCTCACCCAGATGCATTACCGTCTTGTCGAAGGCCCCGATCATCCTGAGCCGTGGATGCTGCCGGCGCAACGTCGCGACATCGACGCCGGCCATCCGCTCAAGCGGCAGTAGCGCTGCCACTCCCACGTCTTCGAACCAGCATGCCGGCACCGTTACGTCGCCATCGGTGTCCACGAATAGGATAATCCCACGGCCCATGAGGCTAGGGATGATGCGATGGTAATAGGGCGCCATGAACTCATCGAAGTGCGGTTTCGAGAGCATAGGCCCATGGTTGTACGACATGTCCTCCGCGACTGTCATGAAGTCAGGGATGCAGATTTCGCAGAACTGATCGAGCACACGCAAGTTAAAGGCGAGGAGATCCTGGTTGATCTCTGCGAGCAGACTGGGCTGGTCATAGAAGGCGCACAGGTGGGGTTCGATGCCGAGCAGCCCCCGGGGGAACCAGAAGAAACCACTCAAAGTGATCCAGACAACCATCTCTCCGCTTTTCTGGCGTTCGGCCCACGATCGCACCAGGGCCGCGTCGAAAGCCGGGTCCGGATACAAGTGCCTTTTGATCTCTAGGTACTCCTTCCGATCTGCTACCAGGGGCATCCCGGGGCCAGGTGGACTGGGGCAGGATCGAGAGCGTGGGCTAATCCACAATTGCCTGTGGACGTCCAGCCCGAGGTACTCCCGAATCGCGCTGGCATCCCGAAGCTCCCTCGATAGTCCCTCGTCATACCAGCGGCTTACGGTCTTATCCCACCAGCCAGCCCATTCGAGCAGGGGCAAGCGATCCACCCTCTCGAAATTCAGAACGCGACGAAATCTTTCTCGGTTTGTCATGGTACGGTTTCAGCCTTCATCCTCGCTGCCCCATCTATTCCCCTTGCCGCCGGCCGTCACGCCAAGACGGACCGGCGACAAGGACTCGCGGGCCGTTTCCGCGGCGCGCCAACCCGATCTACGATGCCGCCATGTCAGTGCGCTTGCCGTCGCACTTTCCTCTGCGCGATCCTTCTACTTAGCGCGTGGCCGCATGTCCCACTGGCATCGAGTAAACCACCAACGCCGTCTCCGGCAAGCCCAATACCTTCGCCACCGCCTGCTGGTTGATCCCACCTTGCGTCACCGTCGCCAGCCCCAGTGCGGTTGCCTCCAACGCCAGGTTCTCGGCCGCGTGGCCGACCTCCAGGTAGATGAAGCGATCCACCATTGCGGCCATCCGCGATCCCATCTTGTTCCGATCCCCGGTGAACACGAACGTCACCGGCGCCGCCTCCCCTCCGCGGGGGGGCTGCGTCACCTCCGCGCGCCGATCCTGATCTGAGATGCGGATCAGCCTGTGCCCCTTCGGCTCATACGCGAACACGCCGTCAGTCTTGAACACGTACATCGTCAGCGGGTACATCGCCATCGCCGACGGGGCCGCGCGGTGCCCGGTGGCCGGATCGGTGATGCCCTGCGCCGCCCACAGAAGTTGCCCGATCTGCTGATCGGTCAGCGCCTGGGTGTGGAACCCCCGTACCGAGCGCCGCTTCGCAATCGCCTCTTCCAGCGACATCGTCCCCTTCGTCACCGGTGTGGGGAGCGTCACCTCCTGCGGTGTCGCGACCGGCGCATCTGCGCCGATGCCCGTCACCGCTGCCGTCCCGATCACCAGACACGCCACCAGCAGCGCGACCAGCCATCTCATCTCTCGCCTCCCTACCGCAAGATTAAGGAGCCAGTTCGCTGGCCTATCGGCAACCCCTCTCGTGGGGCGAAGACAAGCATCGGCTCGCTTTGCCCCGACCATCGAGCTGTGCCTGTACACTGCGCTTAGCCCCGCTGCCCTTGCACCCGGCTTCGCCCGCGGTCGCGGGGGCTGGCGGCCTCCTGGAGATGGATCGCGGGTTCGAATCCCCGGCCCGCTTTTGGCTCTCTTGCAGAGCCTCGATCCGCCTCCGGTTGAGGTCGAGTTCCGAGGGCGTCGCGGAACTGCTGTAGCGGTGGGGGCGGCGTGAGCTTTGTTGCGGGCTCGAGGTTGACTCCGGTAGTGAACCCCGGCCGCCCCAGGATGGGTTATCTCTTCTGTTCCGGGATGGTGGGCCGTGCTGGACGGAAGTGATAATCTTCCCGCCCGTACGCATCGCTGCCAAGGCGGTAGTCGCTGGTTCGAAGCGGGGGCCCGATGTGAAGCCTTTAACAAACTTCTCGCCACGGCCACAGCCTTGAGACTGGTCTATGTGGCAGGGGCGCGCGGAAGAAGAGCGTGCTGCATTTTGCGAACGTGATCGTGCGTGCGCGCAGGCCGTCAGCACCCTCCGCGAAACGTCACAAACGTCACAATCGTTATCGCGCCTCGTGGCAATCCTTCTCAAGCCGAGGCTTGGGGTTCCTCGGCATAGCCCACGGCCATGATGTAGACAGGGCGCTGGCCCGAGGGCAAGCCGAGCACTCGGGCCACGGCATCGTCGTCGAGGGCGCCGATGGGAACCGATCCCAGGCCCAGCGCGACCGCCTGCAGCTGGATGTTCTGGCCGACGTGGCCAGCTTCCAGGTGGACGTAGCGCTCGGCACGAGCACCGTACTTGACCTTGGTTCGTTCGTAGACAGCAGTGATCACGATGTCCAAGGGGGCTGTCCGCAGAGACAACTGCCCAAGCGCTGCCCGCGCGAGGCTAGCCCGCAGATCTGCCTTCGACATTTGAACCAGCTTGTGGCCATGGGGAAGGTAGTGGAACACCCCATCTTGTTTCACCAGAAAGACCTCGAGCGGGTAGAGCGCGCCAGCGGAAGGCGCAGTGCGGAACCCGCTTGCTGGATCGGTGATGCCCTGGGCCGCCCAAGCCAGCTGACTAACCTGTTCAAGGGTCAGATCTCTGAGGGCGAACTCGCGCACCGAGCGGCGTCGGGCCAGAGATTGCTCGACGGAGACCGGCCCCGTCATCCGGGGCGCGGGAAGGCCTATTTCGGTGCCCGCAGTCACTGGGTGGGAGGGTGGGTTCTGCCCGCATCCTGGTCCTCCCGCGATGCTCAAACTTGCGCCGATCACAATCGGGCTGTCAATAGCCGCCCCATGTGTACCACCGGCCGCCGCCTGATGTGTACCACCTTTCGGTGATTCCGGGTCGTCGCGTGCAGTGATCGACGATCACTGTTTCTTCGGTGTCTGAGTGGCTGGTGTTACCTCCTTTCTGCGA
>DATLAK010000170.1 GCA_035527535.1 Armatimonadota bacterium | reverse complement strand
TCGCAGAAAGGAGGTAACACCAGCCACTCAGACACCGAAGAAACAGTGATCGTCGATCACTGCACGCGACGACCCGGAATCACCGAAAGGTGGTACACATCAGGCGGCGGCCGGTGGTACACATGGGGCGGCTATTGACATCCGGCCTCTCTTTCTCCCTGTGGTGAGCGGAGCCGAATCCATGAATCCTTCGGACTTCTGCCAATCCGTCCGTTGGTAGAGAATCCAGTGTTTATGCGGGTTTTTCGAGCCTCGATTTTCTCGGGGTTCGATTCGGACACGCTGACCACTCCGGCACTTCGAACTCCCGTCCGATGGGCATGGGGCTCCTGAAGGTGGTTCGGCTCCGTTGCAGTTTGCGGCCCGCCGGTAGCATCCGAGCCCACAGAAGTCACTGGACTATCACGCACCCGGCTTCCGGGCGAGGATGAAGAGGGTGTGAGGAAGATCTGCGTGACGTTCCTCACTCCCGACAAGCCTCGTTGGCTCCTCCATTCGGAGGACGTGATAACCGGCATCCAGGATGGCGTTGACGATGCGCCAGGTGGGGTGGAAGAACTCGATCATTGGGTGGCTCTGGTCCCATCCTCCGTGCTGGCGGGCCAACGGCGTCCCCCTGAAGTCATAACGTTCCGGGACCTCGTCATGGTACTTGTGCGCGATCCGATAGAAGTCGCCTTCGGCCTTCAGGCATTCTGCGATCGGGTGCCCTTGACTGAGAAGCAGGCGGCCGCCGGCCTTGGTGACGCGGAACCAGCTCCGTAGGGTCTGCTCCAAGTCCTCGAACCAGCAGAGATACCTGCCGTAGACCAAGTCCACGCTCTCGGACGCGATCGGCGCCAGTTCCTGTGAGTCAGCGATCACGAATTGGACACGTGACCTCAAGCGCGCGGCATTCTGCTCCGCGATCTCGACGGCAACAGGGCTGAAATCGCAGGCAATGACATTCGCTCCGAGGTTCTCCCACGAGAACGCCTCATCTGCGGAGCTGGCGCAACACACGTCCAGAACAGTCAGGCCTGTGACATCTCCGGCGAGGCGCACCTCGTCATCATCAAGATAGACCCCGCCGCCAGCCAAGTACTCGAAGAAATCCGGATGGGCCTTGAGATGGAACTCCATGTAGTCAGGTTGATAAGCATCCCAGGCCTTTCGGTTCATTGCGAGATGTTCGGCGTGCTTGTCTTTGGATGTCATCGGGAGCCTCCTGGCCGACTGGGCGAGCTATGCAGCGGAGTCGTGGTGCCACTCTCAGGCATCCTTCCGAGCTCTTATGGAAAACATCAGCGGCAGGTCATTCGTCTCCCGCCACCAGAGACCGTCGTCGTCCTTCCTCATTCCCGGTAGAATGGGATACGCGGAACAAGGATGCTCATGAAGGAACTCGATGCGTAACCCAGCGTCGCATAGCGCGGTGACCACTTGCCCCAAGCTGTACGGCCACTCATATGTTCCAGTCCTGGTCGTGCTTTCCCCATCGGTATAGGTCGGACCCGGCTCGCAGTAGACAGGTTCCGGTTGCGGGAAATAGGGGAAGGTCATTCGGAAGGTCTCGCCTTCAACCCCGTTGTCGCAGACTGATACTGCCAGTGGATGGAACTCGGCAAGGTAGAAGTGTCCACCTGGCTTCACATAACTGGCCGCTATCTCTGCCCAGCGTGGAACGTCGTGAAGCCAGCAGAGCACACCATAGGAAGTGAAGACAATATCGAATTCCTCTTCCAGCACATCCGGAAGGTCGTAGATATTCGGGCAGATGAACCTCGCCTCGAGACCGAGTTCGTCCCGTAGTCCACACGCAACGCTGATGGCCTCGTCGGAGAAGTCTACGCCGGTGACTTGCGCTCCCAAGCGCGCCCACGACAGCGTGTCATCCCCTATGTGGCATTGCAGGTGCAGAAGAGATTTCCCCGCGACTTCGCCCAGTTCTGCGCGTTCGATCGGCAAGAGCGCATTCCGTCCGGCTCGCAACCCGTCGAGGTCATAGAATCTCGAGCGAACATGAATAGGTGTTCGTTCGTTCCAGTTCTGGCGGTTCGTCTCGTAATGGCTCTTCATTGCGCCGCTCCGGTATCTGTGTTACGCCTCCGACTTACGCACCAAGCCCAATCGAGAACCGAACGCGCCTGCTTCTCGCCACCCAGCACTTCGGATGGCAGGAAGCAGGCGCGCAAGGGCTGATGGCGTTATCCTGCTGTCGGACTATGGTTTTTTCGGCGGTCAGCCACCCTGAGGCTATCATGATGAAGGGCTGGCTGTCAACGTTCGCTCGCTCTCAGGGTTCGATTCGGACACGCTGACCACTCCGACACTTCGAACCTCCGTCCGGTAAGTATCTACTGGGCGAAGGCGGTCAGCAGACCCCTGGCTAGGCCCAGAGGGCCGCCACGGCGGTCTGCACGGCAGACCTAGCCGCTCGCACCACCAGGTCTGAGTCGCGATGACTGGCGAGGAGCGAGAACGTGCCTAACCCACTGGAGCCTACTTCGCCCGCCTTGGGCGGGCTACGAAGCCCAGGCCCCGAGGTGATGTCCCCGGCCGAGCGGCTTGAGGAGGCGGCCTCCCTGCTGGCCAGGGGCATCCTTCGCCGCCGTCTGAGGGCGGCGGACGAGAGAAAGCCTGCCCTGAGCCCTTCGGCTCCGCTCAGGGTGAACTCTGTCGAAGGGAAACCTCTTGATGTTCCTCGGCAACCGAGGGATGAATGTGTCGAAATGGCTAGGTCTTTGACCGCCACGGCGGCCTTTGGCCTAGCCGCCAGGTCGGAGGTGGAGACACATGAGTAGCAGCATGCTGAAGCAGATCGCCGCCCTCGGCGGGCTGTCTGCCGCCGAGTTGAAAGACCGCTGGCGAGACCTGAATGGAACCGAACCCCCTCGGTACAACCGGGACTTCCTTCTCAAGCGCCTCGCCCACCGCATCCAGGAACTAGCCTACGGCGGGCTTCCCTGGGCCGCCAGCGCCTCCATCGCCTCGCCTACGACGTAGAGCGAGCCGGTTACCAGCACCAGGTCATCTTCGCCCGCACTGGCAAGCGCCGCAGCGAGGGCCGCGGCCACGTCCGGGGCGGTGTGACAGTCCGGGCACAGGTCCCCCAGCGTCGCGGTCAGCTCCTGCGGGCTGGCCGCGCGCGGCAAGCGGGCCGCGGTGAATATCGCGCGGTCGGCGATGGGACATAGATGCGAGCCCACCGCGCGCATGTCCTTGTCCCGCGACAGCCCGAGCACGAGGATCAACCGCCGATGCGGGAACAGGTCAATCACCGAGCAGGCCAGCGCGCGCGCCGAGACCTCGTCGTGGGCGCCGTCGAGGACGACCCACGGCTTGCGGCCGACGACCTCCAGCCGTCCCGGCCAGCGCACCGAGGCCAGCCCGCGCCGCAGGGCGTCCTCGGGGATCGCATAGCCTCGCTTCTCCAGCAGAGCGATTGCGGCCACCGCGGTGGCGGCGTTGAGCAGCTGATGATCCCCCAGCAGCGGGCAATAGAGGTCGCGGTAGTCGGCCCCCATCCCGCTCAGGTGAAAGCGGTGCCCGTTGGCGCCCGACTCCACCTGTTCGAGGATGAACGACGCCTTGCGCTTCTCCGGCAGCAGGCGCCGATAGAGCGGCTTGCACCCGGCCGCCTGCCTGACGCGCACGCCGTGCAAGGTCGCGCCGCGCTCGCGGCAGGTTTCCGTCAGGACGCGCCACGCTGACTGCGCCTGCGGGGAAGAGACGACTATGCAGCCGGGCTTGACGATGCCGGCCTTCTCGGCGGCGATGCGGGGGATGGTGCCTCCCAGCTCCGCCTGGTGGTCGAGGGCGATGCGGGTGATGGCGGCCACCAGTGGATCCTCGATGACATTGGTAGCGTCGAGCCGGCCGCCGAGGCCGGTCTCCAGCACCGCGACGTCGCATTTACGCTCGCGGAAGTAGAGGAACGCGATCAGCGTGTGCGCCTCGAAGAAGCTGGGCGCGCCGAGGGCGTCGGTGGGCACCGCCTCGATGATGGGTCGAGCGCGCGTTACCAGGCGGGCGACGTCGGCGCGCGAGATCTCGCGCGAATCAACGCGGATGCGCTCGCGGAAGTCCCGCAGGTGAGGCGAGGTATAGAGACCCGTGCGCAGGCCGGCGGCGCGGAGCACTGAGGCGATCATGGCGGCGACGGAGCCCTTGCCCTTGGTGCCGGCGATGTGCACCGCCCGCAGGCCGCGCTGCGGCTGCCCCGCGCGCTCCAGCATGAACCGCATGCGGTCGAGGTTCCACACGCGCACGGCCGCCGTGCGCTCGTAATCCACGAGGCTCTCAAGATACTCGATCGCCTGCTCGTATCGCATGGTCGAGTCGGTTTCGACAGTGTCTAACTAAGCCGCTCGACCGCACTTAGGATAAGCTCCGCGGCCGAGGCTTGCACGCCCACGGCGGGAATCCCTTATCGGGGTTGCATAGGAGGTAGGGGATTCTTCGCAGGCGCTCAGAATGAAACATGCCCTTTCGAGAACGAGCCGCGGGCTATGCGGAGTTCAACTCCGTGTAAACCGGGAAGCCCGCGCACAACTCGCGGACTTCGTCGCGCACGGCGCGGCGCACCGCGGCGTCGTGACGGTGGTGGAGCACGCGGCCCATCATCTCCGCGATCCGGCGCATCTGCGGCTCCTTCATCCCGCGCGTGGTCAGCGCCGGCGTGCCGGGGCGGATGCCGCTGGCGATGGCGGGCGGCTGGTGGTCATACGGGATGACGTTCTTGTTGACGATGATGCCCGCCTGCTCCAAGAGATCCGCGCCCTCCTTGCCGGTGATAGTCTGTGGGCGCAGGTCAACCAATATGAGGTGGTTGTCGGTGCCCCCGGTGGTCAACCGGAAACCTTGCGCCATCAGCTCCTCCGCCAGCGCCTGGCAGTTGGCGATGATCTGCCGCTGATACTCCCGGAAGCTCTCCGTCATCGCCTCTCTGAACGCGACGGCCTTGGCGGCGATGACGTGCATCAGCGGCCCCGCCTGCACCCCGGGGAAAACCGCGCGGTCAATCGCCTCCGCCAGCTCGCGCCGGCACATGATGAACGCCCCCCGCGGCCCGCGCAGGGTCTTGTGGGTGGTCGAGGTCACGATGTCGCAGTAGGGCACGGGGTCGGGATGCAGCCCGGCGGCGATCAGCCCCACGATGTGGGCGATGTCCGCCATCAGGTAGGCGTCCACCTCGTCGGCGATGGCGCGGCAGCGCTTGAAGTCTATCTGCCGCGGGTAGGCGCTGGCGCCGACGACGATGAGCTTGGGGCGCTCGTGGCGCGCGGCGTGCAAGATCGCATCGTAATCCAGGCGCTCGGACTGGCGGTCAACGCCGTAGAAGGCGATGCGGTAGTAGCGGCCGGAGAAGTTGAGCTTGTTGCCGTGGGTGAGGTGGCCGCCCTGGTCCACCGACATGGCGAGGATGGTATCCCCGGGCTCCAGCAGGGCATAGTAGGCGGCCATGTTGGCCGCGGTGCCGGTGTGGGGCTGGACGTTGGCGTGCTCGGCGCCGAAAAGCTCCTTGGCGCGCGCGATCGCCAGCGACTCGGCAACGTCCACGAACTCGCAGCCGTGATACCAGCGCGCGCCGGGGTAGCCCTCGGCGTACTTGTTGGTCATGATGCAGCCCTGGGCGTCAAGCACCGCCTTGCTGGCGTAGTTCTCCGAGGGGATCATGACCAAGGTGCTTTGCTGGCGCTCGAGCTCGCCGGCCAGGACATCCGCCATCTCGGGGTCAACTTCGCGTAAGCTGCGGTTCATAACAGCTCCTCGTGAATAACTAAACCACCAAGGCACAAAGACACGAAGACGGGATTCCCGAGGGTTGATTCGGCCTTTGTCTTCCTTGGTGTCTTAGTGTCTTCGTGGTTCGCCGATCAGTGGCGGAAGTGGCGCCGCCCGGTCAAGACCATGGCAATCCCCAAGCGGTTGCAAAGATCAATCGCTTTCTGGTCTCCGAGTAAAAGCGAGCCGCCGGGCTGGATGATGGCGACCACGCCGGCCTGGGCTGCAACCTCGATGGTATCGGGTTTGGGGAAAAGCGCGTCCGAGGCCAGCACCGCCCCCCGCGCGCGCTCACCGGCCTTGCGCACCGCCAGCCACGCCGCGTCCACCCGGCTGGTCACGCCGCCGCCGATGCCCACCGTCCGGGTGTCGCGCGCGATGACGATCGCGTTGGACTTCACCCACCGCGCCACCCGCCAGGCGAAGCGCGCGGTCGGCTCCAGTTCGGCGGGTATCTTCTTCTTCGTGGGGCAAGTCAGGTCGGGCTCGCCGTCGGCAAAGACGTCCATCCCCTGTACCACCAGCCCGCCGGCGACGCGCTTGAAGTCATAACGGTCGCCAATGCCCGTCATCGGCGCTTCGAGCAACCGCAGGTCGCGCTTGGTCTTGAGGGCCTCCAAGGCGTCGGGCGCGAAGCCGGGAGCGATCACGCACTCCATGAATCCGTACTCCTTGATGCCCTCAAGGATGGCCTGCGCGGTATCCACGTCCACCGGCTGGTTGAGGCCGATGATGCCGCCGAAAGCGGACAGCGGATCGCAGGCCAGGGCGTCGCGGTAGGCCTGGGCAAGGGTAGCCGCCGTCGCCGCTCCACAGGGGCTGGTGTGCTTGAAGATCGCCGCCGCAGGCGGGGACACCCTCTCCGGTGGGTGTCCCCCCAAGTCCGCAACGATGCCCATCGCCGCGTCGAGGTCGAGGTAGTTGTTGAAAGACAGCTCTTTGCCGTGAAGCTGCCGTGCGGCGGCGAGACCGGAGGGGGGGCTTATGGTATCGCCATAGAAGGCCCCGGCCTGGTGTGGGTTCTCGCCATAGCGCAGGTCCCGGCGTTTTTCCCACGCCTGAATGATGGCGTCGGGCATACAGACCACCGCATTGTCAGCGCCCCCACTGTCATTCCGAGCCCTTCGCTTGATATCATTCTGAGCGCAGCGAAGAATCTTGGTCGGCTCAGGGTGAACTCCGCGAGGAATCTCGCCTGCCGTCCGCGAGAGGTATGTGTGAATCGCCGCATCGTAAGCCGCCGTATGGCCGAAGGCCTCGACCGCCAGCCGCAGCCGGGTCGCGTCGGACAGGCTGCCATTTGACGCGCGCATCTCCGCCAGCACCTCGTCATAGCGCGCGGGGCGGCAGACGATTGCCACGTGCGCGTGGTTCTTCGCCGCGGAGCGCACCATCGAGGGCCCGCCGATGTCAATCTGCTCCACCGCCTCGGGCAACGCGACGCCCGGCTTCGCCACCGTCTCGCGGAAGGGGTAGAGATTGACGACCACCATGTCAATCAGCTCGATGCCGTGCTGCCGGGCGGCGGCCACGTCTTCGGGCACATCGCGGCGCGCGAGGATGGCGCCGTGAACCTTGGGGTGCAAGGTCTTGACCCGGCCGTCCATCATCTCGGGGAAGCCGGTGTAATCCGCAACCTCGCGGACGGGCAGGCCGGCCGCCGCCAGCGTGCGGGCGGTGCCGCCGGTGGAGAGGATCTCGACTCCCCTCTCCATCAGGCCGCGCACGAAATCCACTATCCCGGCCTTGTCCGAAACGCTGACCAGGGCGCATTTGATGTGGGACATGAGTGCCTCCGAAGCGAGCTCTCCGGGGCGCCGACGCTTGACCCCGGCAACGCGGATACTATAGCATAGGGGCGAAAGGGGTGTAAAGCCGGACGACCGCGGGGCGATTCCGGCTCAGGATCTGGCCTGATGTTCCAACTCGCGCAGGCGTCTGAGGCAGCGTCGCAGGCTATCCGAGCGCTCTGCCGCCTGCTCAGGCCTCCAGTGGGACTGCGTGAACTCGATCATCCGCGACGTGTAGGCAGGGCCGACAACCCTGCCGCTTTCCCAGCGAGGCGCCATGTCCTCTCGGATCTCACGCCGGCGCGATTGGATCGAGAGTCCAACCATGGTGCGCTTGGGATCCGGTTCCAGCTCCGGGTCGGGCGGAATGCGTCCCGGCGCGACACCGAGAAAGGCTGCCAGGCGCTCGCGGTCGGCCAGCAGCCAGGCCTCCATCGCTCGCACCACCACCCGAAAACACATCCCCCGGCTTGGCGCGGGCAGCCAATCTGCGACGAGCTCTGGCGCACAGTCCGCGTCGTGATCGAGGTCAACGAGGACCACCCAAACGCCGAAACGCGCTGCGGTGTTGTAGCCCGGAAGCCGTTGCCTGAGGTCATCCTTCCCGCGTTTGCCGTGGACCACCGCGACGGGGAGCCCGGCTTCGTAAGCCAGGCGCCGCACGACGACTTCGTCCACAGTTCCTTCCACCGCTGCCAGAATCTCAACTGGTTTCTGCATTCCCCACCTTCACTCCGTCAACGCGAAGACCAACTGCTCGGCGCTGGCCGGACGCGTCCGGGGGATCACGGCGTGTGCCATTGACGCCCCGCTGTCAAGCAAGTGCCGTATCTCCCGGAAGTGGCTCGCGGGACGCACCTCGGTGCCTTCGCTGCTCGGCAGCAAGAGCAGCACCTCGTCCAATCCGATCCCGTCATCCTGCAGGAGATCGGTGGAATGAGTGCTGAGTAGAACCTGGCGGCCGACGCGCCGCTGAATCTGCGCCAGCATCTGCGGGATGAACCGAACAACCTCGGGATGTAGGGAGAGCTCCGGCTCCTCCAGGAGCAAGGGTCCTGCCCCCTCCTGTGCCGCCCACAGCAGTCCGAGCAGGCGCAGAGCGCCGTCGGAGAAGACTTCTTCGGTCTGCCAGGCCCCGTGGGGGCGCCAGTGCGCATATCTGCCGCGCAGGTGCGGCGTGCCGCGATCGTCGCGCGACAACTCCAGTTGATCAAGCTGAGGCACCGCGACCTTGAGCGCATGTAAGATGCGCCTCAGCCGAGCATCTCTGGTCTTGGCAGGCGTGCCAGCTACCTGTTCCAGAAAATCCCCGCCGTAAGGATCGTGTTGCCGCCCTACTGAGCGATCCGGTTCGCGGATCAACTGTGGCACGATATGAAGATACCGCGTTGACCCGAGGAAGTCGGCCAGCTCGCGGAACGGCTGGTTGACATTGACCTGTTCGAGGTGCGTCTGTGTCAGGCGTTCCGGGTCCTTCTTATCCTCATCGTCCGGCCGCGCTCGCAGGTCGCTTCCCAGTTTGGCGATCCTCTCCTCCCTGATCGTCGGGCGCTGCCTGTTGTCCTGGCTGAAGGCGAGGCTGTACGTCCACAGCGGCTCGGAGTCCTCTCCGCCGATGCTCACACGTATAACAATGTCCGAGTAACGCCGAGCTGCCAAACACCGGAGCGAACGCACTCCCCCGCGCCTTCGCACCGCCTCCCTGAGCCCACCGCCCACGGCCACGATATCGCGCAGGAAGCGGAACAGGTCGAGGAAGTTGGACTTCCCGGACGCGTTAGGCCCGACCAGGAAGACGCGTCGCTGAAGATCCACGGATACCTGGGAGAAGTTGCGCCAGTTCTCGACATGTACGTTTGTGAAGCGGATAGCGCGCTTGCCTTGCTCCCTCATGCGACTTCCTCCTGATCTCCCTCGGCGGCGACAAGCGATCAGCACCGACTTGGTGCTCCGTGACCGGCAATGCTTGGACGGCGGCGCAATATAGCCAATTCTACCGTGTGGCGCTCGTCTGCGCCATGAGCACCGCGCACAGGGTCTTGGCGTCCTTGATCTCGCCGCGGCGCACCATCTCCAGCGCGCGAGTGAACTCGACCACCACCGGGTGCACGCGCTCGTCGTGGTCGGTGTTGCGTTCGGTCTTGCGCAGCCCGGTGGCGACGAAGATGTGGATCACCTCGCTGCTATAGCCCGGCGCCAGGTATGGGCTCGCCAGCAGCTCCAGCTTGTCGGCGGAATAGCCGGTTTCCTCCTCCAGCTCCCGGCCCGCGCACCGCTCCGGGTCTTCGCCGGGGTGCAGCGTGCCCGCGGGTATCTCCCATAGAACCTCGCCCGTAGGCTGGCGAAATTGACGCTCGAGCACGACGTGGCGCTCGTCAAGGAAAGGCAGCACCGCCACCGCCCCCGGGTGCTCGACGACCTCGCGCCGCGTCTCGGTGCCATCGGCCAGGCGCACCCGATCCACCCGCACGTTGATGAGCGAGCCCTTGAAGGCGCGAGTGGAGGCTACGGTCTCCTCGCGCAGGACCTCGTCGCCCGGGCAATCAGCCATCTTCAGCCCTCAGCAGGCTCGCTGCCGGCGCACCGGCTGGCAGCGTACTCGCCCGCCGCCGCCGCCGCCAGGAAGAACTCGGGGTCGTCATCCACCGCCCGCCCCATGGACTTCACCGCCACGCCGCGCCGGGCGAGCTCCGCCAATCCTGCTTCGCCGCTCGCGGTGACGATGTCATGGCGGTCGGGAATGTCCGCTGCGGCCAGCTTCTCGCCCACCTGCCGCGCGCGGTCGTCGCTTATCTGCGGCAGGACGACGGCCGCCCGCGCCAGCGCGACCCGCCCCAACGCCACCAGGGAATGGTGGCTCACCCCGCGGTGGCGCTCGCGCGGGTCGGCGAAGCTGATGCGCACCGCCGCCACCGGACGCCCGCCCAGCACTGCCGTGGCGTTGATGATCTCGCCCTGCTCGATGCCGCCGAAGCCGTAGAGCGTCCCCGTACCGACGTTGCCCGGCCCTTGGCCGGCGATGATAACGTCGGCCTCGCCGACCAGGCGCGCGGTCAACAGCCCGGAGAAGAGGTTGACCGCCTCGTACGCCCCGCCGAACGCCTGGCCGCAGGTGACCGTCGTGTCGAGCAGGCCGGCCTCCTGGAGCTGGGCGACGAGGCGGCTGACCGCAATCGGGAGCGCGGCGGCGTCGGTCATGACGTAGACCACGCGCGCGGCGGGCAGCAGCGCCTTGACGCCGGCCGCCGCGGGGGCGATCATGCTGTGCAAAGAGCAGGCGACAACCGGCGCGCCATTCAGGCTGGAGGCCGTGCGCAGGGCCTCGTGATGCGGGCTGTCCGCCTCCTCGGCGCTTAGGCACGAGAACTGCAGGGGGGTGTAGCGCAGCTTGATGACATGGCCGGGTTCGTCGGGCGTGGCCGGCGGCGTGGCGTTATCGCGGTCGTCCAGGCGTTTCATCACGAAGTGCAGCCCACCGGTGCCGAGGCCGAGACGCACCGCCGTGGTATTGAGCAGCACGCGTTCTCCGCCCGCTATCGGCCCGGTGAGCCGCGGATAGTTGAGAGCGCGCGCGCGCTTGCCGGCCACCTCGATGACGGCCTCCTGCGCGCCTGCCCGCGACGCCTCGATGCTCAGCACCACCCCGACCTCGGCCTTGAGCATCCCCTCCGTCTCCTCGCGCAGTATGCCTGCCCGGCGCTCTACTTGCCCTTGCGCGCGCGGTAGAGGTGCACGCCGAGGCCGACGTATTCATCGCGGAAGGCGCCGTTGCTGACCGCCACCGTCCGCTGTTCGCCCAGCACCTCCAGTTCGCCGTCCGGGACCCCCAGGCCGCGGAAGGTGACCGCCGCCGGGTCAATGCTGGAGTTGGCGGCCAGGACATAGCGGTAGTCGCCGACATCGCGCACCGAAGTCTCGACCCCGACATCTATCGAGAACCCCAGTTCGTCGTAGTCCTTCTCCAGCGTCACCGCCGCCTCGTCCGCGACCAGCGCGTCGTGCAGGTCCGCCAGCTCGCGCACGGCGCGGAGGATGCCGGTCCAACAGTCACCGGGCTGGGGCGCCGTGTGGGTACCCCAGTAGAGGATGCCGTTGCAGCCGTGGATGACGGACTGCCACGCCATGTAGCGCGTCTGCTCGTAGCCGGGATAGACGATGGATGACATGATCTTTGCCTGGTCGTCGAGCTGCGCCCAGGCGAACCCCTGCAGCACCATCCATACTGGGCGCTCTAACCCCGCGACCGCGCGCATCTTGTCCGCGTATTCACCCACGCACGACAGCGTCTGGTTGCGCAAGTCGCCGTGGCGGCCGTCGGCGGTGATGGCGTAGATGTGCAGGATGTCCGGCGGCACCACGGGGTAGATGTCCACCGACACCGCATCGGTAGCGGCGTTATACTTGCGCAAGGTGGCGACGGTGTTGCGGGGAGCATGGTTGAGTGTCACCGGATGGTGGGGGTCGAGCTCTTTCACCAGGCGGTAGCCGAGCGCCAGGCCCTCGGCGGAGGCCGGGGCCTTGGCCGGCTCCTGCCAGGTCCAGGCAGGCTCGTCCCTGCTCTCATACATCAGCAGCGCCGGATGATCCTTGGCCGCGGCTACGGTTTGGCGGATCTTTGCCTCGCGCTGCTGGCGGTCCTGGGACAGGTCCATCGTGCCGCCGAGGGGTATCCAGCAATAGACCCCGGCCTTGGCGGCGGCATCAAACGTCTCGCGGTCGAAGCCCGCCCCCACCAGGTTGAAGCCCGCCTGCGCCATCTGGCGGAAAGGCTCCGGGCCTTGCGGCTTGGTGTAGAGGGCCAGCGGGAAGAAGCGCTTACCGTTGAGCAGCAGGTGCCCCCCGCGCTCGATGGTGACGATGTTGCCCGCCGCCAGCCCCTGGGCGACACAGATGAGAAGCACCAACAGCATTGTCAACAGCTTGATGCTCACGATTCGCCTCCCTTGCGGTGCGATTTGCCTTCTATTCGGCGCGGGCGCGCCCCCGCCCTGCTCAGCCGCGCGCCAAGGGCGCAACCGCGTCGCGGTTGCCCAGGCGCACGACGCGCGGCTCCCCCGAACCAGCACGCCAGGGCATGAGGTATGGCACACCCGGTATGAGGTCAAAGCAGTTGTCCGCCAGCGGGACCTCCCCCTCCACGTCGAGGCACACGCCCCAGGCGAAGGCGTCGGAGGTCAACGTCAGCGTGTCGCCGGCGACCGTCGTCGTGATGCAGGGTTCGGCGAACGCGAGGTCCTTGAAACGCTCGAGGAAGAGCCGGTGCTGGGCGATCGGCGGCCCCTCGGCGAGTAGGACCGCGAACGCGCCGTTCTTCGTCAGGCCCGCGGTGTCCCATTCCGCGCGCTCGAAACGGGCGAGTGGAGAGGAGGCGTTAGCGGCCAGGGTCACCGCCAGCGTCTCGTCACGGGGCAAGCCGCCGGCCAGCGCGAAGATGCCGTACCGCAGCTCGCCCGACCACTCCTGCGGCGTATCGTTGACGCCCCATATCGTAACCACACCGTCCTCCTCCGCCGCCACCACCGTCACCGGCTGGAACGCCCGGCGCACTGGATGGTAGGCGAGCTTGCGCCGCAGGTAGTAGTCCACAATCGTCCAACCGTGGGTCACCGGCCAGGAGTCGTTGTAGCTCCAGAACACCGCCGCCGCGCTGCTGAACATGCGTCGCCGGTAGTTGGCGATATACTCCTGCAAGCCCTCGGCCTGCAGCAAGGCGCTGGCAAACGCGTAGTCCTGCCACTCCATCGTCAGCGGGTCGCGGCCGAGCCACAGCTCGACGGTGGCGTAGGCCCTGCCGATCTGGTCCGGGTCGGCGTCGGTGCACGCCAGCGGATTATCGTGGTGCTCCCAGCTCGGCGACAGGAGATACCGCTCGTTCTCCGGCAGGAACTGGCACAGGGTCGCGGGCGAGGACGCGCCGATCACCCCGCCCTCGTTGGGGAAGCGATCAACGCAGCCGCGGTATGCCCACCAGTCGGCGGCCCCCGGCGTGAGGATTGACACGCCCCACGGATGCTGGTCACCCACTGTCGGGTCATTGGGATGCTTGTAGTCGGGAGAATACGGCGAGCTAATCCAGTGCGACTTGGAGGGATCCTCGGCGCGCACGATCCGCGGAAGGTCGTGGTGGAAGATCGCGTAGTGCGGATGCGTCTTGTAGCGGCTGTCGTAGGCCCAGTCCCAGTCCCCCCACTCGATCTCATTGTTGCCGCACCACACCACCAGCGACGGGTGGTGCGCCAGCTCGCGCACCGCCCAGGTGACCTCGCGCCGCACCTCCGCTGCGAACGCGGGATCGTCACCCGGATACTTCGCGCAAGCGAACAGGAAATCGTGCCAAATCAGCACCCCTGCCTCGTCACAGGCGTCCAGCAGCGCATGGTCGGCGAAGGTCCCGCCGCCCCACACCCGCAGCATGTTGAAATTGGCCCCGACTGCCAGCTCCACCAGCTTGCGGTAGCGTTCGGCAGTGACCGCGCTGTACAGCAGGTCCGGCGGCACCCAGTTGCCGCCTCTGCAGAAGACGGGGCGATGGTTAAGTTTGAGCACGCAGTAACGGCCCTCCACCGGGTGCGGCGACTGATCCATCTCCACGCGGCGGACGCCCGTTCGGCGGGTGACGGTTTGGGTCTCCCCCTCGGCCTCCAGCGCCACCTCGACGGTGTAGCGGAACTGCTCGCCGTGCCCGACGGGCCACCACAACCGGGGGGCGGAGATCATCAGCGTCACCTCGTGGCGGCTCTCCCCGGGGGTGATCGTCAGCGGCGCCGTGACTTCCTGCCCGGTGTCCACGATGCGCGCGCGCAGGGTGGCCTCCACCGGCTCTTCCTCGATGCCCTCCACGGTAGCGCGCACGTACATCATCGCGGTGGAGAGATCATCGCTGGGAACCGCGAAGACCGTCACCTGGTCGAGGCGCGGGGTCGCGCGCCACTCCAGGCGCACGTCGCCCAGGATGCCGACGTTCATCAGGCGGGGGTTCCAATCCCATCCGCACTGGTACTGGGGCTTGCGCTGTAGTTGGCGCTTGGTCAGGCGGTCTATCTCGCTGGGAGCGTACGCCGCTGCGGACTGATCCGCGGCCGCGTGCAATCCGGCCTCGGTCTTCACCACCACCAGGTTCTCGCCCGCGCGCAGGTTGCCGGTGACATTGAAGCGTGCGGGGAGATGGGCGTTGGCGTGGCGGCCGATCTTCTCGCCGTTGAGCAGCACTACGGCGTCCCATTCCAGGCGCTCGAACACCAGCCACGCGGTTTGCTCGGCCGCTTCCGCCGGCGCCTCGAATGTGTGGTGATAGACCCAGAACTGCTCCTCCACCCAGCGCGCCCGCAGGGAGTTCAAGCCGACGTTCGGATCATCGAGCAGTCCCGCCTCCATCAGCACCTGGTGGATGGGCGCCGGCACGCGCGCCTCCAGCAAGCGTCGGCCCCGCAGCACCGGGGCGGTCAGGCTGTCTGCATCCATCCGCGGCACGCCCTCGGCGTAGGTTAGCCCCCACCTGCCATTCAGACACAATGATCCGCTCATCGCCCCTCGATTCCAGCGCCGCCGCCTTGGATCGTCGCTGCGCCGGGGCCGATGCCGACGATCACCATCCGTGCCTCCGGGTAGCTCTGGCTCCAGAAGCCCGCGGCGGTGAGCGCCTCCACCGAGACCCAGGTGCGCCCGTCCTGCATCCGCGGCGCTTGGGGCGCCACGATTGTCTTCCCGTCCACTCCCACCTCCACCGAATCCGGTCGGAAACCGAAGCTCCGTCCCCCCACCGCAACGGTCGCGCAGCGCTGACCGGCGTCCCATTGAACGCGGCTGTCGGGCATCTCCGCCAGCGCGCGCACCTCGGTCCACACCACATCGCTCTCCACCACCGGGCGGCGCGAAGACAGATAGCGGCCGCCTGGCGCGGAGAGGACCAACACCCACGGGAAGGACGGATTCCCCGCCGCTAGATGCTTGCGGGCGACCCACAGGTCTCCCCAGGTGAGGTTGGCGCGCGGATTCTCGCGCACGATCTCCTCGGCCAGGCGCGCCGCGGCCCACCAGTCGCCGATGCCGACGTAGCCGCGCAGCAACTCAGCGCGGGCGCGCGTGCCCGCGATCTCGAGGTTGAGCTCCGCGCCGGTGTCGCGCGCGGCCTGGAGTTGGGCGCGGACGAAGGCTACGGGGTCCTGGATGTCCGCCTCGGGCGCCGGGTGCTTGGCGTTGGGGCCTGCCCAGTACGCCGCCAGGTCGCCCTTTTCACTTACCACCATGCCCGCCAGCCGCACCGCTTCCGCATGATCCCCGCGCCGGTTCGCGTCATACGCGCCCTTGACCATTGCACGGGCCTCATCCAGGGAAGTCGCACCGACCGATGCGTCTGACCGCAAGGCGACGGTAACCACCGACAGCACCGCGACCAATATGGCCTTGTGGATGCGCATGCCGCAGCACATGACCCTCCTCCCCTCTCCAGGCGCTGCGCTTATCGCGCACGCCGCGTGCTACTTCCCTGCGAGCTTCTCCAGGGCGATGCGGGCAGGGATGACCTCCGTATCGGGTCTGATCGCGCGGCCCGGCGCTGGTCCAGTGTCAACCAAAGCGGCGCAGAGCGCCGCCACGCACGAGATTATATCGCGATCAAGGGCGCTCAGCAAGGACTCCGAAGCCGTGGGTATGTTCGCGCAGAGTGGAGATCGGATCAAGAAAGTGCTATCCTTCCGGTAACGCAAGAACCGCCGCGCGGGTCGCGGGCAGGTTGTTCGCGGCGTTCGTGGAAGTTATGGGCGGGCGGGGACTGTCCCTCCGGCGCGTCCGGCGAGAGGCAATGACATGCGATTCGGGATCATCGGCGGCACGGGCTTCTACGCGATCGGGGAGGCGGTCGAGACGCGATCCGTCGAGACGGCCTACGGCACGGTCTTGGTTGACCTGACCCCCTTTGGCGGCGAGGAGGTCGCTTTCATCGCGCGCCACGGGCGGGAGCACGCGGTGCCCCCGCACCAGATAAACCACCGCGCAAACATCGCGGCGCTGAGGGCGCTCGGCGTCGAACGCATCCTGGCTTCGGCGGCGGTCGGTTCCCTCAACTCGTCCATCCAGCCGGGGGAGCTCGCTCTCCCGTCGCAGTTTATTGATTTCACCCACGGCCGCACGAGCACGTTTTTCGAGGGTGCAAGGGGACAGTCCCCATTCGGGGACAGTCCCTCGGTGCGGCATGTGGACATGACCGAGCCCTACTGCCCCGACCTGCGCGAGGCGATGCAGCGCGCGGGGCGCTTTCTGGAGCAGGCCTTGCATCCGTCGGTGGTGTACGTGTGCACCCAGGGGCCGCGCTTCGAGACGCCGGCCGAGATCGAGATGTTTCGCCGCCTGGGCGGAGACGTGGTGGGAATGACGGGCGTGCCTGAGGCCCCCCTCGCGCGTGAAGCCGGCCTGTGCTACGCAGCCCTCGCGGTCGTCGCCAATTACGCGGCAGGGATGTCGCAGGAGCCGCTACGACATGGGCAGATATCGTCACACATGGCCGGGCAGGTGGCGGTCGTCAAGCGCGTATTCGCCGACATGATAGCGGCCTGGAAGGAGCCGCCGGCGCCCTCCCCGGGCGCCGGGCGATGCGGCAACTGCGCGGCCACCGGCGACGCCGAATGATCCCCCGCAGGCTCGCCTGGCTTGCCCTGAACCATATTCCCGGCGCTGGCGCGGTCACGCTGCTTCGGCTCGCGTCGCGTTTCGGATCTCCTGAAGCGGCGCTGGAAGCCACCACGGAGGACCTCATCGCGGTCGGCTCCCTCACTCCCGCCCAGGCGACCGCCCTGCGGCACTTGGCCGCCGACGGCGGGCGACTGGAGAAGCTGGAGCAGCGGCTGCAGGAGGCCGGGATATGGCTGGTGACCGCGGATGACCAGGCTTATCCAACCAATCTGCGGAGCTTGCGCGACGCTCCTCCCCTACTGTACGTGCGCGGCTCATTCGCGCCGGCGGACGACGCCGGGGTGGCAATCGTCGGCACTCGCAGCCCCTCGCAGCATGGAGCCTCAGTCGCCGCGGACATCGCCCGATCGCTTGCCGGGCGCGGCGTCACCGTGGTCAGCGGCCTGGCCCTGGGCGTTGATGGCGCTGCCCACCGCGGTGCCCTGGCGGCGGCCGGGCGTACCGTCGCCGTGCTGGGCAGCGGCCTCGAGCGGGTGACGCCAAGCCGGCACCGCAGCCTGGCGGAAGAGGTGGCGGGCGCGGGTGCGCTGGTATCGGAGGTGCCGACGGGCATGCTCGCGAGCCGAGAGACCCTGCTCGCCCGCAACCGCATCCAGGCCGGCCTTGCCAGGGCGGTCATCGTCGCGCAGTGCAGGCGGGGCGGGGGCAGCTTCGCCACCGCCAAGCGCGCACTCCAGGCGGGGCGTCCCGTTCTCGCCGTGACGTGGAAGGAACCGGAATTTGCGGCCGGCGTCGAGCGCCTGGAGACAATGGGAGCGCGCGCCGCGAGTACCTCCGAGGTCGCACGCCTCGCCGCCCAGGCCGCCTTCGATCCGCTGCCGCGGACGCCGCAGCTTCCGTTGAACGACGCCGCGTGAGCCGGGCGCAACTCACGCTCGGGCTCGCGTCACGCCTTGCCGGCGGCGCCGAAAACCCGCATGCGGTCGGCGATGGCCTCGATCATCGCGTCGCGCGCGGGGCCGAGCAGCTTGCGGATGTCGTACTTACGCACGCCGCCCTTGGCCTCGGCCTCGGCGTGCTCCTTCTCCGTCTTGTGGACTTGCACCCCGATCGCGTCGAAGAACGCAACGCGAATCTGGGTGTCTATGTTGACTTTGCGGATGCCCAGGGGCACCGCCTTGCGCACCGCGTCGTCGGGGACGCCGGTGCCGCCGTGCATGACCAGCGGAACCGGCGTGACCGCATGAATCTCGGCCAGGCGAGCATGGTCAATAACGGGGGTGCCCTTGTAGAGTCCATGGGTGGTGCCGATGCCTACCGCGAGCAGATCCACGCCGGTGTCCTCCACGAAGCGCTTGGCTTCGGCGGGGACGGTCAGATGGTCCTCATGCGCGGCCTCGATGACGCCCAGGCGACCGATCTCACCCTCGACGGTGACGCCGAGGGCGTGGGCGGCCTCCACCACCTTGCACGTGACCTCGATATTCTCCTGGTCGGAGCGCGGCGTCTTGCCATCCTCCTGCAGCGAACCGTCAATCATGACCGAGGTCATCCCCAGGCGTAGGAAGCGCATCACGACGTCGAAGGAGCGCCCGTGGTCGAGATGCGCGGCGACGGGCACCGTTGCGCGGTCGGCAAGGGCACGGATGACGGCGAATAGCTCCTCGGGCTCGGTGTAGGCCAGGGTCGTCTGCGTGATTTGGATGATAAAGGGCGCGCGCTCGCGCTCGGCGGCGGCGAAGATCGCCTGTGCGCTCTCCATGTTGACGGCGTTGAAGGCGCCCACCGCATAGTTGCCCTTCACTGCTTCTTCGATGATGGTCTTGCTCGGCACTAGCATTTCTGTTCCACCCTTCTTGGATAATGGACAGCTGTTAGTATTCTCGGCCCATCGCCGTCTTCCTCTAGGGACCGGAAGCACGTTGGCTCGGGTACGCCCGGCGATCTCTCGGCGCCTCGTGTGCTTGACCGGAAAACTGCGCGGGAACGCGCCGCATTGGCGGGGGTCGGCCGTGCGCGCGCTCGACCTATCGGCGGCGCGCCGCAGCGACGAACGCGGCGAAGATCCCAGCCTGCCCCGCGCACTCCAGGATGTCTTCCGGATGCCACTGCACAGCGAGGACAAAGCGCGCGCCGGGCATCTCCACGGCTTCGATCACGCCATCAGGCCCCCAGCCGGAGATCACGAGGCGGTCGCCGACGGTCTGGGCGGCTTGATGGTGACTGCTGTTGACCTCCGCTCGAACAGCGCCGACGGCGGCCGCTGCGACGGTGCCCGCGCCCAGCAGCACCTGGTGTGATGCTCGTTCCGCGCCTGCCCCGCGCCCCGCACCGCGCCCGTGGTCGAGACTGTGCGGCAGCTCCGAGGGCAAGTCCTGCCATAACCTGCCCCCGTGCGCGACCACCAGCACCTGCATCCCGCGGCAAATCGCCAGCACCGGCAAGTCGCCCGCCTGGGCGTCCGCGACCAGCTCCAGCTCGAGTTCGTCCCGCTCCTCGTCCACCGGCCCCAGCCGGGGCTGGGCCGCGCGCCCGTAGCGCCACGGCGCAATGTCGCCGCCGCCGGTGAGCAGGAGGCCGGCGGCGACCCCCAGCTCCTCACGGCGCTGGATCGCCAGGTGCGCCGCGCCGGCGCTTTCCAGCGCACCCAGATAGGCCGACCGCGGCGTCCAGACGTCGGAGCCGGGGGCGCGTTTACCGGTCACGGCGATCAGCGGTGTGGTGAATGCCATGTCGGTGCCCGGCGGCAGTGTATCAGCCCCGCTCGTGGAGGGTCAAGGGTTGGGGGTCGCGCGGCGTGCTGAGCTGCTCAATGGGGGTGTGTCCTACCAGCCTGCCGTCCACTTCCACCTGGAACTGATCCGGCCCCAGGCTTCCCCCAGACCAGATGAAGCTCAGCTTGTTCAGTTGAGCGATCTGTCTCAGCGTGCTGTCACTCATGTATCTCTCCCGTCCGATGCTACTCTGCGAAGTAGCGAGGCTTCTTCGCTACGAAGCACGAGCTGGGGTTCGACACATTCATCGCTCGCTTCCCGAAGAACATCAAGAGATTTCTCTCTCCCGTCCGCCGTCCTGAGACGACGCCGCAGGATGCCCCTGGCCAGCAGGGAGGCCGCCTCCTCAAGCCGCTCGGCCGGGCACATCATCTCGGGGTCCAATGGGTTCGACATCTTCCCTCTCCTCGCCAGTCATCACGACCCAAACCTGGTGGTGCGAGGGGGTCTGCTGACCGCCTTCGCCCAGTAGATACTTACCGGACGGAGGTTCGAAGTGTCGGAGTGGTCAGCGTGTCCGAATCGAACTGCGAGGGAAATCAGGCGACAAGGAGGCCATTACATGCCAACGCCCGCCCTTTGGTCGCTCGGGCTCTCCGCGAGTGGGGATCTCTCAGCAAGAGGCGACGGAGTTCCTCTCCAGCCCAAGGGACGGGCTGGACTCCATCAAGCGGCCAGGGGCTCTCCCGCGTAGCGAAGAATGCGATGGGATGGCAGGTGGTACTTCCAAGCGACTGCCTGCATGATCTCCGCCTTCCTGCCAGCGCGCTCACCACGGCTGAGATCAACGATGATGTCTTCAACATCATGGGGCCCAATGCGCCAGTGGCCGGAGACTGCGCCTTGGAAGGCGCCGTCGATGAGCAGGTACTGCAAC
Organism: Armatimonadota bacterium; assembly: GCA_035527535.1. Classification (NCBI taxonomy): domain Bacteria; kingdom Bacillati; phylum Armatimonadota; species Armatimonadota bacterium. The sequence goes on along the minus strand of DATLAK010000170.1, from coordinate 1,671 downwards.
ACCTCGATGCCTCTGTATCGTTCTCTCAACTCAGTGACATGAGAGCGCACGAGCGGGTCGGCTCTGTGGAGCATGAAGACTGTCGGCGGCACGGGATCAGCCGGCAGGTTTGCATCCTCGGGCCGCAACCAGCCTTCGCCAAGGGCTCTGATGGTGATCGGAACGACGGCGTCCCGTGCCTCAAGCCCGGCAAGGAGACGATTGAGGTCCTTCACCGCCCAGCCTGACCAGTCCTTGATCTGCCGCGTGGTAGCGAAGACATGGCCCGTGAGGAAGCGGAGCAGCACCTCGGAGCCAGCCGGCTCCCAACGCTCCTTCTCAATGGTGATCTCCGGCCACTCGGAACCGAAGAGATACCACCCGCGTTCCCAATCGGTCGTGAGCTGGTCTTCGTAAACGAGGAATGCCTCTTGCAGCCGGTGCAGTCCAGGCATGACTTCCTTATTCAGCAGGTCGGTTTCCTCGCTGATCTGGCGGGGGGTTAGCGGGCCGGCAGTCGCGAGCGCATCGTAGACCCGTCGTTGCATCGTCGTCATCTTGCCCAGCGGCCGGCAGAACGCGTTGGCGTACAGCTCCAGGTCATCCGCTAACACGTAGCCGATCGTCTTGTTAAGGAAGCGCCCTTTCACCAATCCACGACGCTCGCGGAAACGCTCTGCCAGTTCCATGTCAGAGACAGCGCGATGCGTCATGCTCGGAGGGCTTCCCGGATAGGAGAAGTACGGCGGGGAAACGGGCTGCAGCAGCGAAAACAGCGCCAGGTAGTCCGCGCGTGTCTTCACCGGCTTCAGCAGCCGCTGCCGACGAAGACGTTCAGCGAAGATCACTTCCTTGCTGAGACTCACCGCACGCCCTTACTGCTTCTTCTGCTCGCGTCGTCAAACATCGTACCCGACTTCATTCCAGGCTCTCAGGTTGAGGATGCGCTTGCCGTTGTCGCCGTTCTGGGGATCGTACGCGTACTCATTCAGCGTCGCGCACGGGAACTCCTGACACTCCCCGCAGTGGTCATGCCCCTTTCCGATGCAGCACGCGGCCAGCGCGCACTCACCCCAGAACGGCTTCCCTTTGGCTGCCAAACAACCGGCACAGCCCGCCGACTCTCGGTACGTGCAGGCTTCGCAGTCAATACCACAGTGCGCCATGAACTGATCGGCCATTCTCGCTCCCTCCTCATTGCTCGGTGACCATATCATACCAGGCGAACCTTGACAACAGCCTGTCATGGTTATAGAATGCAACCACACTCTTTCTCGGAGCCTACGATGCGTCTCCATCGTCTCCTGGCCGTTCTCGTGCTGCTGGAATCGCGCGGGCAGCTGAAGGCCCGGGAACTGGCCGAGGCACTCGAGACTTCAGAGCGCACGATCCATCGCGACCTCGCGACTCTGTGCGAAGCAGGAATCCCCATCCAAGCTATTGCCGGGCCGACGGGTGGCTTTCGGTTGATGGAAGGGTATACCAACCACTTACCGCAGCTTCATCCGAACGAGGCGGTCGGGCTTTTCCTGCGGGGTATAGGAATGGACCCATCAGAACAGCGCGAGGCGCACGTTGACTTGCAGCGCGCGCTAGATGTCAATAGCCGCCCCATGTGTACCACCGGCCGCCGCCTGATGTGTACCACCTTTCGGTGATTCCGGGTCGTCGCGTGCAGTGATCGACGATCAC
>DATLAK010000169.1 GCA_035527535.1 Armatimonadota bacterium | reverse complement strand
CGACGGTGTTGGGTATCGGGTACGGGGGCGTGGGCGGTAGGCGGCGCCGCTACCCGTGGCGCGCCGGGGGTGGTGCGCAGGCCGCAGCGCGACGACATCGAGGGCTAGAGGGAGACAGACGCCATGCAGTATCCAGTCGTGGTGAAGCCGGACATTGAAGATGGCGGGTTTGTAGTCGAGTGTCCCGCCATACCGGGTTGCGTCAGCGAGGGGGAGACGGTTGAGGAGGCGATGGCTAACATCCGGGACGCCATCGCCGGCTGCCTGGCCGTGCTGCGCGACAAAGGCCAACCTCTGCCTCCGCCCGCCGACGCCATTTTGGCGACGGTCGAGGTAGCGGGCTGATGAGCCGGCTGCCGGCGCTGCCGGCGCGAGAGGTGGTGCGGGCATTCGCGAGAATCGGCTTTGGATTCGAGCGCCAGACCGGCAGCCACTTGATTCTGTACAGCGCTACCCGCCGCCAGACACTCTCCGTGCCGAACCATGACCCGGTCAAGCGCGGGACGCTGCGTTCCCTGATTCGGCAGGCAGGCACAACCCCCGAGGCGTTTCTCGACCTCCTGCGCTGAATGGACAGTGACGCAATTCCGTCCAGAACAGTCGCCCTCACTTCTTTCGGTCACGCCTCGGTAAGTAGCGTAGCCGTCGCCATAATAGTGGTAAATGCTGTCCGCGAGTACGGCTCGGGTGCACGGAGACAATTGTGAACGATAGCTTCGAGCGGGACCTGCGGTCCGTGATTGAGGCGTTCCCGCAGTCCGTCCGCGACCTCCCCGATGACTTGCGCCACTTGCCCCTGCGTGAATTCATCCGGCGGTGCGCTGACCCGGCCGAGCGCGCACGCATAGAGCCTGCTGCGCAGCGATTTGGCGAGACGGTGGCCCCGATCGTGGATAGATGGCGGAAGGGCGCTGAGGAGTGGGGGCGGGGAATCCGCTCCCTACTTGAGCCTTGGCTGCAGCCTGCGTTCTGGCTAATTCAGGTGGACGCGCAGATCCGCTCCACCATCGAACGCTGGAACCGGGCCCTGCGCGAGATGATGCAGCCATTCGAGCAGGCGCTGGAGCGGATGCGTGCGCTTGGCGATAGCGTGCGCTCTATTGTGGAACAGGTGCCTCAAGTCGCCGCGGAGTACTGCCGGCCCTACCAGCGCCAGATAGCCCGACTGCGCGATGCCAACGTCCGCCCCCTGAGCCCCGAGGACGAGCTGCGGTTCATGGTAATGGGGGTCCTCATCACGCCGCCTGAGGAACCGGCGCTGGGCTACCGTCCGCCGCTGGACTGGGTGGCGGTTGTTTGCCGCCGGTTCGATCTCGCGACCGCGGTCCTCAGCATCGACCGACCACAGCTGGTGAGATGGACCAAGCGAGCCGTGCCTGCTCAAGACCTGGATGACCTGCCGCCGGAGGTATTCCTCACCCTGTGCGAGACGGTGCTGCCGTACATCGAGCGGCACCTGGGAGAACTGATGCCCCAGCAGTTCGCTGAGAAGCTCAAAGGGTGGATGTCGGACCAGTACCTCGCAGCGGCCATCAAGCAAAACGTCATCCGCGGCCTCGTGCGTCAGCGCGGGCGGCGGAAGCGCGAAGTGGGCGCGGCGGAGGCCGAAATGGCGCTTATCATGGATGAGACGAGTGAGAAGAGCGCCGCCATTGACCGTCTGGCTTTGGCAGCTGCGGTCGCGGAGTACCTGGGGCAGAGTAAGCGGCCGGAGCTTGACCAACAGATCGTGGAGGGGCTGAAAGAAGGAAGATCGATTCCTGATCTGGCCCCGCAGCTCGGGACGCCAGAGCGCACCCTGCGGCAGCGCAGGAAGAACCTGGTTGACTTCTGCGCGCGGCGCCTGGGGTTGACTGAGTAGCCCAGGGTCGAGAGAAAAACCTGCGGCAAACATTGCCGATTCCGGCCGCTTGCTGCCCTGATATATATAGGGGAAGAATCCGAGAGGGGCCCTCCAGTGAGGGCCCCTTCTCTTTTGAGGGTCGCCATCGGGGCCGCAGCGGAAACCATGAGCGCGAGGCCATAATCCCTCGAACGCGCCGCCTGCGGTCGATAGCGGCAGGAAGGAAATCAGCAAATGAGCAGTGATGCAAGCACTCGTCCCGACAGCAAGCCCTGGGACCGGCAGAAGGGGGAATCGACGGTGTCCCACCAGGCCTTCGTGGTGTATCGGGACCTCGGAGCGTCGCGAACCTTCGTTGGCGCAGCCCATGCCCTGGAAAAGAGCATCTCCCTCGTGCGCCGCTGGGCAGCGCGCTACGACTGGCGCGACCGGGTGTGGGCCTGGGATGTGAGCCAAGCACGCCAGGCCGAGGAGGCGCTGCGGCAACAGCGAGAGGAGGCGCTGCGGCGCCAGGCGCGAGACGCCGACCAGCTGCAGCGGCTGGCAATGGCGCGCTTGAGCGGGTTGATCCACCGGGATTCCGAAACCGGCGAAGTGCGGCTGGATGACAGCGTGCGCCCCCGGGATGCGGTGGCCATCTATAAGTGGGGGGTGGAGCTGGAGGATCGCATCACCGAAGCACCCTCGGCTGCGACGGTGGAGGACGCGACCGAGCAGCAACTCAAGCGCATGAGCACTGAACAACTGCGAGAGCTGCTGGCGCTGTCGCGGGAGCGCGCCGGGGAGGATGTGGGGGAGACCGATGACGACGATTGATCTAGCGAAAAGGGCGTAGCGGCTCACCGTCAGCCGGATCCTGCGCGAAGTGGCGCGCCGCGATGTCAACGATTTCTGCGAGCACGCCATGACCGGCGCGGATGGCCGGCCCTGGGCGCAGCAGCCATTCCACCGCGAGTGGCAGGAGATGCTGCCGCTGCAAGGCCCGGCGCGGCTGCTCATCGGCGCGCCCAGGGAGTCGGCGAAAACCAGTCAAATGGCGGTGGCGCGGGTGATCTGGGAGCTGGGGCGCAATCCGAACCTGCGCGTGAAGATCGTGACCGCCAGCGACAACCTGGCAGCGGACATCGTGGGCTCCATCGCCCGCCACATCGCCGCCAACCCCAGGGTGGGGGAGGTCTTCCCCAACCTGAGGCCGGCCTCCCAGGGATTATGGCCCAAGCCCGGCGCCCAGACCACGAGGTTGATGGTGGCCCGCAAGAGCCGGGAAAAGGACCCGTCGGTGGCCGGGCACGGGATCATGTCCGCCGGGGTGGGAGGCCGGGCAGATCTCATCATCTTCGATGATGTCGTTGATTTCCGCAACGCGGTCGGTGCTCCCGCCATGCGCAAGCAGGTAGCGCAGTCGTTCTTCGAGGCGTGGCTCAACCTGCTGGGGCCGCAGGGGCGCGCGGTCTACATCGCGACCGTCTGGCATCAGGACGACCTCACCATGCAGCTGCGCGCCAACCCCGAGTGGAAGGTATGGTGGAAGCCGGCCAAGGATGAAGTGACCGGGCAGCCGCTGTGGCCGCAGCGCTGGGATGCCCAGGCCCTGGCCCAGCGGGAGCGGGAGCGCGTGCGGTTGTCACGTAGCTTTGGGACACGGGTGGGACGCGAGAAAAGCCCTGGACTGAGGCCCTCGCCGGCCCGGACGGCGGGCTTGTGGCCTATTGCTATGACAGCCGGAATGCGCTATCATGGCTGGTGAATCCGTTCGCCGAACGCACGACCTGGCTCTATGACGCCCTGGGGCGGGTGACCACCATGACCCATGGGAACCTGAGCGTCGCTGAGCATGATTATAACGCCGGCGGTCGCCTGACCGCCCTGCGCAATCTGAAGTCCGACCGCTCCGTCATCTCCATCTTCAGCTATACGTACGATGCGCTCGGCAACAGAACCGGCGTAGGAGAAGGGAACGGGGACATCGTTACCTGGTCCTACGATCCCACCTACCAGTTGACGCGGGAACAACGATCAGGCGCCAACGCCTATGACACGACATTCACTTACGACGGCGTCGGCAACCGGCTGACCCAGGTCGCCTCCGGCGCGACCACGACGTATGTGTACGACGCCGCCAACGAGCTCACCACCTCCGAGGACGACACCGGCGTCGCCACTTTCACGTATGACGCCAACGGCAACACCGCCGGCGAGATTCGTCCCAACGGTGACCGCGTCACCTACACGTGGGACATCGAGAACCACCTGACAAAGGTGGAGTTGCCGAGCGCGGTCGTGAACACCGTGACCCTGGACGGCGACGGCAAGCGGCGCAGCATTGAAGACAGCGATGGGTTGCGCAACATCATTTGGGATGCCGAGAACATCCTCGCGGAGACCGACAGCGGAGGTTCCACCGTCGCACAGTATACCCTGGCGCCGGAGGTCTACGGGAGCCTGGTCTCGCAGCGTCGAAGCGGGGGGACGAGCTTCCATCACTTCGATGCCCTGGGGAGCACCAACAAGCTGACCGATGCCGACGAGGCCACGCTGATAGAGTATCTCTATCGCGCCTTCGGGCAGCAAACGATCGTGTCGGGGTCGTCTGCGAACCGGTTCACCTGGGCAGGAGAACTCGGCTACTACCGCGAGAGCGACCCTGGCGACCACTGGGTTCGCGCGCGCGTTACGAGTCAGGACGGCCACAGATTCCTGTCCCGCGCTTCGCTGCGTTGGCCCGACGAACATCCGTACAACTATTGTGACGACGACCCGGTCAACTGGATTGATCCTACCGCATATGAGAAAGGGAGGAAGAGGGGAGAAGAGAGGCGTGGCTTTTGGGACTGGCTCTTTTACCAACTCGCTGGCAGGGATCCAGCGCCATACGAAGTACCGGAATGGGCGTTGGCCGCGCTGCACTCTCGCAGCAAACCACCAGCGGGCCCGATGTCGGGCTGGAAACCATTCGACCCCAGGCATCCCTATCCAAGGCCAGGATACAAGGGGCCGGGTTGGGATCCTGGCGGGTATCCCTTCCAGAAGCCGAAAGGCGGGTTCCCGGATGACGGCACTTGTCGAGGATGTTGCGCGAAAAAGACGAGGAACAAGTATACTCAGTGCCTCGATGACAAACGTCAGCACTGCATAAAGTGGCGTGGGACATACGAGCAGGCCCAACCTGCGGAGCCGGCAGGCTCGCCGGTCATTCAATCGAGCCCGGTGTACCATAGTCGGGGTGCGGAAGCGTTCAGCGAGGGCCAAAAAGCCATCGTGCCATTTCTTATCAAAGGGGGGGACCAAATCATGACTGTGGGTCTGTGCATGCAGCAGAAGAGCCTGCCATCCGATCCGACGAACTCTACGTCGCCCTGGATTCACTATGACTGCTGGCAGGCATGGACGGACGCGATCAACAAGTGCCTGGCTGACGGGGGCGGCACGGGCCCCGGCTGCGGTGCGAAGTGAGGGGTTTCGCCGTGGCTCACAAGACACCGTCGCGCGCATGGCAACACGTGTTCTGTCTGGCAGGATTGGCGGTCCTGGCAGTTGCGGGGTGCAAACACGGGGAAGGGGCCGCCAAAGGGATCTGGGTCGCTGGCGCGCGCACCGCGATAGAGCGATCAGTAGCTGCTGCGCGGCGTGAGGAGGCCTTGCCTGCCGTTATGATGAGCTTCCCCGCGCGCAGGATGGCTCGATTTGACCGAAAGGGCGCGCTGGGGCTGATTGATGAAGCGGTCCGCCGCGCTCGGCGAATCCCCGTTCTGGGTCCCGTATCGCCTGAACGAAGCACGGAGGGGCGCATCGTTAGGGGCGAAGGACGCCTCGATGCATTCCGGACGCTGGGCGGGGTCGCCGTTAAACTCCAGCCGGAGCGCGGCGTTCAACTGCTTTCAGAGGCGTTTGACCTGGCGGAGAACACTCCCGCAGCCGAAGGGTATGATCGCGGACACACAATGGCACTTATTGCGGCAGACATCGCTAGAGCCGAGCCCAGCGCTGGACTGCGGCTGGCGTCTCGAGTACCCGGCGTTTACAATCAAGCGTATGTGCTGGCCACCGCCGCCATTGTTCTTGCGGCCACGGACCCTAACCGGGCGGAGAGCACGTTGCAGCGCGTGACTCGCCTGTTGACGGATGCGGGTAAGCCGTATAGCGCAGATTCAGCACGTGCGCGCGTGACGGCGGCGCTGGGTCGCAACTACCCGCAG